>NZ_DATEPI010000110.1:0-22261 GCF_035273305.1 Bradyrhizobium sp.
GAACAGCTCATTGATAACCCAATTGGCCGCGAGTTTTCCGTCTCGAACCTTGTTGGCCAGCTTCGAGAGCACGGTCTCGAAGAAATCCGCGCTTTCGCGTTCAGCAACCAACACCCCGGCATCATATCGCGACAGCCCAAGCTGTGAAATGAACCGCGCCTCTTTCTGATCCGGAAGCTCGGGCAGGCTAGCCTTTAGCTCGGCAACATAAGCCTCGCTGAATTCGAGCGGTAGCAGATCGGGGTCCGGGAAATAGCGGTAGTCGTGCGCCTCTTCCTTGGAGCGCATCGAGCGGGTCTCGCCCTTGTTGGGATCGAAAAGCCGTGTTTCCTGATCGATAGCGCCACCATCTTCAATGATCTCGACTTGCCGGCGCGCCTCGTATTCGATCGCCTGACCGATGAAATTGATCGAGTTCATGTTCTTGATCTCGCAGCGGGTGCCGAGCGGCCCACCCGGTCTTCGCACAGAGACATTGACGTCAGCGCGCAACGAGCCTTTCTCCATGTCACCGTCGCAAGTGCCGAGATAGCGGAGGATCGAGCGCAGCTTCGCGACATACGCCTTGGCCTGCTCTGAAGAGCGGATATCGGGCTTCGATACGATTTCCATCAAGGCGACGCCGGACCGGTTGAGGTCCACGTACGACATCGTCGGGCTGCGATCGTGCAGTAATTTGCCGGCATCCTGCTCCAGATGCAGCCGCTCAATTCCGACCGTGACACTCGTGCCATCGGCCAGCTCGACGACCACTTCCCCTTCGCCCACGATCGGCGACTTGTACTGGCTGATCTGGTAGCCCTGCGGCGAATCTGGATAGAAATAATTCTTGCGGTCGAACACTGAGCGCAGATTGATCTGCGCGTTAAGGCCGAGCCCGGTGCGCACGGCCTGGCGCACGCATTCCTCGTTGATGACGGGCAGCATGCCGGGCATCGCCGCATCCACCAGCGAGACATGGGTATTCGGCTCGCCACCAAATTCCGTCGAAGCGCCGGAAAACAGCTTTGACTTGGAGGTGACCTGGGCATGGACTTCCAGCCCGATCACCATTTCCCAATCACCAGTGGAGCCCTTGATCAACTTTGTAGCCGTCGCGCTCATGTTCTCGGGCTCCCGAGCAACGTGGACGCGATCTGCTCCCATTCGGCTTCGACCGGACCGTCCGCCACTGGCTTGGACGCCCGCCGATACCAATAGCCCGCATTGCCGAGATCGCCTTCGGCGCGATGGAGATAGGCGTGCACCCAAGCCGCCTCGGTGCTCGAGTCATCCTGCGCTATCCTATGCGCCTGATCCCAGTCGCCCTTTGCCGCCCACCACAGTGCTGCAAGCGGTGCAGGCGACTGCGGCGCGGGCGCCGCGCCGGACAGACTTGCTTTGAACTCCGCCACGTTCACCACCACCTCGATGGCGTGAACCGGCCCGCCGCTTGCTCGACCACCTCGGCCAGCGAAAACAGTGTCTCCTCATCAAACGGTCGGCCGATCAGTTGCAGCCCGAGCGGCAATCCCTGTCCGTCTTTGCCAGCGGGCACTGCGATGCCCGGCAATCCGGCCATGTTTACCGTCACAGTGAAGATGTCATTGAGATACATCTCGATGGGATCGGCACCCTTCTCCCCGATGCCGAACGCCGCCGACGGGGTGGCCGGCGTCAGGATCGCCGAGACGCCGGTGGCGAAACAGCCCTCGAAATCTTTCTTGATCAGTGTTCGTACCTTCTGCGCACGCAAATAATAAGCGTCGTAGTAGCCGGCCGAAAGGACATACGTGCCGATCATCACACGGCGGCGCACTTCGGCGCCAAAGCCTTCGGCACGGGTGTTCTCGTACATCTCCCCGACGCTGCGGCCGGACGCGCGCAGTCCGTAGCGTACGCCATCATAGCGCGCGAGGTTCGACGAAGCCTCGGCGGGGGCGACAATATAGTACGCCGGCAACGCGTACTTGGTGTGCGGCAAGGACACGTCGACCAGTTCGGCGCCAGCCGCCTTCAACCAGGCCGCGCCATCGTTCCAGAGCTTTTCGATTTCCGCCGGCATGCCGTCCAGCCGATACTCACGCGGAATCCCGATCTTCATACCTTTGATGGATTTCCCGATCGCGGCCTCGTAGTCCGGCACTTCGCGATCGGCAGAAGTCGTGTCCTTCGGGTCATGACCCGCCATCGAGCGCATCAGGATCGCTGAATCACGTACGCTGCGCGCGATCGGTCCGGCCTGATCCAGCGAGGACGCGAACGCAACGATGCCCCAACGCGAACACCTTCCGTAGGTCGGCTTCAGCCCGACGGTAGCGGTAAAGGCGGCCGGCTGACGGATCGAACCGCCGGTATCGGTAGCGGTCGCGCCCATGCACAGAAGCGCCGCGACGGCGGACGCCGAACCGCCGGATGAGCCGCCTGGCACCAAGCTGGTGTTGGCGCCATTACGCCGCCATGGGTTGACGACCGGACCGAAGCGGGAGGTTTCGTTAGACGAGCCCATCGCGAACTCGTCGTTGTTGAGCTTGCCAAGCATCACCGCCCCGTCCCGCCAGAGCTGCGAGGTCACGGTGGACTCATAACTCGGCACGAAATCGCCAAGTATTTTTGAGCACGCGGTAGTTCGCACGTCTTTGGTCGCGAACAGGTCTTTGATCGCGAGCGGAATTCCAGCGAGCGGTCCGCCCTGCCCTTTTGCAATCTCGGCATCGGCCTTGCGCGCCATGTCGCGGGCCTGATCCGGCGTCTCCATCACGAACGCATTGAGCGCGCGCGCCGCCTCGATCGCATGGAGGTGGGCGTCGGTCAATTCAAGCGACGTAAAGGATTTGTTCGCAAGGCCGCCTCGAGCCTCGGCGAGCGTCAGTGATGTCAATTCGGTCATTTATTAACCGGACTGCAGAAGAACGGAGACAGCGTCTTGTCCTTGGACGGATCGTCGCGAAGATCCTCGCTGCGGATCTTGTCGGCAGCCTCCAGCGAGTCGAGCACGGCCTCGATGGCCTTCTCCGGATCAGCCGGCTTGCCTTGGCGCTCCATCGCATCGAGATAGTTCATGTAGGCCAGATAGGCCTTTTCATCGTCGCAGAGCAGACACATCGGATTTCCCGTCCCGAACCTGTATTGTTTGGCGCGACCGGCCAGTAACTCGAAAACCTGCGGATCTATTCGACAACCTTCGGCACCAGAAAAAAATGACTTTCCGTGGCCGGCGCGTTCCTGACGATGTCATCGGCGATCTCGCCGTCATTGACCTGGTCGCGCCGCTTTTTCATCTCCATCGGCGTGACTGAGGTCATCGGTTCGACGCCATCCACATCGACCTCCGACAACTGCTCCACGAACGCCAGCATCGCATTCAATTCACCCTGCAGATGCGTAATCTCGCTCTCAGCTACCGCGATGCGCGCGAGCTGAGCGATACGGCGTACGGTGGCGGCATCGACCGACATTCTATATATGGCCTCTAACGGCAAATTTCAGTCCGCCGTATAGCAGACGGGGGTTTTGCGCCGCAACCGCGAGCGGGCTTATCAGCCCGCCAGTTTGGCCATTCGAGAGAGGGCGTCGCCCGCCAGCGCCCGGGTTAGCTCGGCCGCCGGCATTTCGCGGCCGAGTCGCACCGCCTGTCCCGCCCAGACATTTGAGAAATCAATTTTGCCGAGCTTCTCGGCGGCAGCCTTGAGGGGCGCCAGGGCCGCCGCGGCATGCGGAAAAACCGGTGCGTCCGGAGAAATCGGACCGAGCTCACGCATCACGCGATTGGCGATCCCTCGCGCCGGGCGGCCGGTAATGACGTTCGTGATCACGGTAGAATCGTCCAGACCCTGAGAGAGTGCCGCGCGACCCGGGCCACTCACCCGGGCCTCGGGACAGCGCAGATAGGCCGTGCCGATCTGCACGCCAGCGGCACCCAGCGCGAATGCCGCCGCGATCCCCCGTCCATCCGCAATACCGCCGGCGGCCACTACCGGGACTTTCACCGCATCGACAACCTGCGGCACCAGCGCGAAAGTGCCGGGCTGTTCCGAAATATTTTCGGTCAGGAACATTCCCCGGTGGCCGCCGGCTTCGGCGCCCTGCGCGATAATCACGTCGGCGCCGTTTTCCTCCAGCCAGATCGCCTCCTTCACGATGGTGGCAGCGGCCATCACCTTGCACCCCGCGGCCTTGACCCGCTTGAGCAGAGTCCGGTCCGGCAGGCCGAAATGGAAGCTGACTATTTCCGGCTTTAGCTCCTCGACCACTTCGCACATGGCCGCGTCAAACGGAGCACGATTGGCGGCGTTGACCGGGGCGGCCGGGTCTAGCCCCAGCTCTTTATAATAGGGCACAAGCCGCTGTTTCCATCTGGCGTCGCGCGCCGGGTCGGACGAGAGCGGCTTGTGACAGAAGAAGTTCATGTTGAGCGGAGCAGACACCCGCTGACGGATGACATTGACCTGTTCGCGCGCCTTTTCGGCCGTCAACATGGCGCATGGAAGCGAACCGAGTGCGCCGCCTAGGGCCGCTGCGATCACCAGTTCCGCATCCATGGCCCCGGCCATGGGCGCGAGCACGATTGGAAACTCAGTCTTGAAAAGGTCGAGAATTCGTCGGTCTGGCCACATGAATTTGCTCGCAAAGGGTAAAGTTCGGAAGGCAGGAGTTGTGGTTGGTGCCAAGCATCACCGCTGGACCGAACCGACAATAGCAATCAAGTAATCGGCGAGCTATGCATTCGGCGAGCGCCTGACTCCAGCGCCGCGAGCGCGATCCCGCCGAACCAGCGTTACCGCTTTGCGCCTCATGGGGCCAACATGTTAAGCGAACGCGATGGCTGAGTTTATTCTTCCCCTGATCGACGCCGCTGCACGCTGGCCTGAGCGTGGCGCGCTAGTCGGCCTCGATCTCGGCACAAAAACCATCGGGGTCGCCGTATCCGATCCCGACCGCCGTCTCGCGACCGGGGTTGAGACCATCCAGCGCAACGCGTTCAAGACCGACGCCGCGCGCCTGTTGGCGATAGCGGGCGAGCGCAACGCGGTCGGTTTCGTCTTGGGGCTGCCCATCAACATGGATGCGAGCGAGGGACCGCGGGCACAATCCACTCGCGCCTTTGCCCGAAACTTTTCCAAGCTCACTGATTTGGTGATCGGCTTGTGGGATGAACGGCTCTCCACCGCCGCGGTCGAGCGCGAATTGATCGGGATGGACATGAGCCGCGCCCGGCGCGCAAAGGTGATCGACGAGCACGCCGCGATCTTCATCCTGCAAGGTGCGCTCGATCGGCTTGCAAAGCTGCGCGAAGCGAGCTGATTGGATTTCGCGGCAGACGCGTCAATTCGAGCCCGCAATCAGCATGGTCTGCGCCACCGCGGCCAGATTGTTCAATCCGTGCACGAAAATCGTCAACCACGTCGATTTGTAGCGATAGCGGAGATAACCCAGCAGAAGGCCGATCGAAAATACCTCGCCGAAGAAGAACCAGTCATACTGGAGATGCAGCGAGGTCCATATGACCGAAGACAGCAGGATTGCGCCCGCCGGCCCAAGAAACGATTCCGACCAACCACGATAGAGAAATCCACGCGCGAACAATTCCTCGGACACGGGCGCGGCGACGCAGAACGCGATCACCAGCACCCACAGCGCGCCATCGGCACGGGCTGAACGCAAGACGTCAGTCATGAAGCCGGGCGCAACCTCACGACCGGCCGCTCGCGACAATCCATCCCAAGCGATAACCAGGGCGGCCAGCGCCAATGTACCGATGATGAAGTTGATCCACGAGGTCCCGCGCAGCGCGAGATATTCGGAGAACGGCGTGCCCGTGGTTCGAATTGCGAGCCATAATGCGGCGAGCACAGCAGGCAATCCCGTGATGACAGAAAGCGAAATCGTCAGCCCGCCGCCGACGACACGAATCGCGGCGGCCGCCATGTCGATCGACCCCTCCGACCGCAACACGAACCATCCCACCACCGCCATTTGCCCAACGAACATCGCGGCGAACACGATCAAGCCCCATAGCGCGGTGCCCCAAAATTCCAAGATGCGTGGCGCGCGCTGAACCGGGATGAGCGATGGTGGGCCGGCTAAAAGGTCAGTATTGAGGGAGTCCATCGACTGCTTTCAAGATTGGTGTTCAGGGCAGCGCGCGCTCCAGCAAACCCCTGACATCAGCAGCTGCCAGATCAATGGCGCCATACATACTGCCGTGATTCAGCGCAAGCCTCGTCCGCCCGAACAATTCGGCGTGATGCGGCGATACCGCGTTTAGCGCCGCAGTCCCCGCGAGTAGTGCCAGCTTCTCGACCGCAAGCCGCGCGACGCGCTCTGAGTCCGGCCTGGCGAACGCCTTGCTGATGAAAATCACGGCATCGGCGGCGCCGGGCAGACCTGCGTTTTGCTTTGCGAGATCTTCCAGAACCGCGGTCGCCGCGTCGAGCTCGCGAGACAATGCTCGCAGCACGTCCAGGCACATCACATTGCCCGAACCTTCCCAAATCGCATTCACCGGCGACTCCCGATAGTGCCGCGCGAGAATGCCCTCTTCGACATACCCATTGCCGCCCAGGCACTCCATTGCCTCAAAGAGGAAACCGGGCGCGCTTTTGCATACCCAATATTTAATCGCGGGCGTCAGCAGCCGCATGTAGGCAGCTTCGCTTTGGCCGCCTGGCGCCTGGTCGAAGGAGCGGCACAACCGCATCACCAGCGCGATCGAAGCCTCGACATGCAGCGCCATGTCCGAAAGCACCGCCTGCATGAGCGGCTGGTCCGCCAAATGTTTCTGGAACACACTGCGAAATCTCGCGTGATGCAGCGCATGCGCGAGCCCCGATCGCATCAGGCCGGCGGAAGCAATCGCGCAATCCTGTCGTGTCAGTTGCACCATCTGGATGATGGTGCGGATGCCCTTGCCCTCGTCGCCGACGAGCACGCCATAGGCGTCCACGAATTCTACTTCGGAAGATGCATTGGATCGGTTGCCGAGCTTGTCCTTGAGCCGCTGGAAATGGATCGAGTTGATGGATCCATCCGGCCTGAAGCGCGGCATGAAGAAACAGCTTAGTCCCTCATCGGCTTGCGCAAGCACCAGAAACGCGTCGCACATCGGCGCCGACATGAACCATTTGTGCCCGGTGATGCGATAACCCTCGCCGTCGCGTGCCGCGCGGGTCATGTTGGAGCGCACGTCGGTGCCGCCCTGTTTCTCGGTCATTCCCATGCCCAGCGTCATGCCCCGCTTGGACCACCAGGGCGCGAAAGCAGCATCGTATGCGCGCGTCGAGATCACAGGCATCACTTTCGCGAGCAGATCCGGTGACGCCGCCAATGCCGCTACCGAAGCGCGCGTCATGGTGATCGGACACAAATGGCCGGTCTCAACCTGAGCCGCCATGTAGAACTTCGCCGCCCGAACCACTTCCGCCGCACCGCCGGATGGCTTGCCTTGTGCGGTCCATGTCGAATTGTGAATGCCTTCATGAGCGCTGCGCGCCATCAGTTCGTGATAGGCAGGATGAAATTCGACCTCGTCGAGCCTGTTGCCGCGGGAATCGAAGGTACGCAGCTTGGGCGCGTTCTCGTTGGCGATACGCCCGCGCGCTGCCATCGCCGCCGAACCCCAGTGCTGGCCGAACTCCGACAATTCCTGGGCGGCAGCAGCCCCGCCATTGGCCGCGACCGCGTCGATGAGAGGCCGATCCAACGCAAACAGATCGACCTCTTCAAATGGCGGCGATTGATTGAGCACCTCGTGGGTCGCGAACGTTGCCTGGACCATGAGCGCTTCCCTCGCTAAGTCGGATTCCGCGACATCAATTTACGCCGGAATAACCCCGGTTTGACACCAGGATGCAGTCAATTGTTGCAACGGATTACTGAAATCCTTACGCGCGGCAGCGCAATCGGGGCGACTTTGCGGCATGCGCGTTTACCGTGCTTGGGAGTGATCGGGGGATAAGTCATTGTGGCCCTATTGGCCCTTGCTCCCCCTTCCATCTCTGCCTATAGCTCTCGTTTTAATGACCTCCACATCGAAATCGACCTTTGTCCTCGGTCACCGGCACCTGCTGGGAATCGAGGGCCTTTCTGCTGACGATATCACCGGCCTGCTCGACCTCTCGGAGGAATATGTCGAGCTCAATCGCCAAGTCGATAAGAAGCGCACCTCATTGCGCGGCCGTACCCAAATCAATTTGTTTTTCGAAGCCTCGACCCGCACTCAATCCTCCTTCGAAATCGCCGGGAAACGGCTGGGCGCCGATGTCATGAACATGTCGGTCTCCTCCTCCTCGATGCGCAAAGGGGAAACCCTGGTCGATACCGCCGCCACGCTCAACGCGATGCATCCGGACATTCTGGTGGTGAGGCACCATGCCTCCGGCGCGGTCGAACTGCTCGCGCGCAAAGTTGACGGCTCAGTGATCAACGCCGGCGACGGGGCGCACGAACATCCGACCCAGGCGCTGCTCGATGCGCTGACGATTCGCCGCAACAAGGGCCGGCTGGAAGGTCTGGTGATTTCGATCTGTGGCGATGTGATGCATTCCAGAGTGGCGCGCTCCAACATCCTTCTGCTCAATACGATGGGCGCGCGGGTTCGGGTCGTCGCGCCTTCCACGCTGTTGCCACGCGGCATCGAACGAATGGGCGTCGAAGTGGCCCGCGACATGCGCGAGGGTCTCGATGGGGCGGATATCGTGATGATGCTGCGGCTGCAGCGCGAACGCATGAACGGCTCGTTCGTGCCATCATCGGGCGAGTATTTCCACTATTTTGGGCTGGACCAAAAGAAGCTCGCTTACGCCAAACCGGACGCGCTGGTGATGCATCCCGGACCGATGAATCGCGGCGTCGAGATCGATTCGATCGTCGCCGACGGTGCCCAATCCCTGATCCGCGAACAGGTGGAAATGGGAGTGGCGGTGCGGATGGCGGTGCTCGAAGCGCTCGCCCGCAACCTGCCTAACGCGTAGATGATCATGCTCACGGACCGCCGCCCGATCCTGCTCGCCAACGCCCGCCTGATCGATCCCTCGCGGAATATCGACGGCATCGGCGACGTGCTGATCGCGGATGGCACGATCCGGGAGTCGAGGCGTGGCATCGGCGCCGCCGGGGTGCCCGAAGGAACCGACATCATCAATTGCGCCGGCAAGATCGTGGCGCCCGGACTGATCGATATCCGCGCCTTTGTTGGCGAGCCCGGCGCGAGCCACCGCGAAACCTTTGCTTCCGCCAGCCAGGCCGCCGCGGCCGGTGGGATCACCACCATCATCTGCCAGCCCGATACGTCCCCCGTGATCGATAATTCGGCGACGGTGGATTTTGTGCTCCGACGTGCGCGCGACACGGCGATCGTCAACATCCAGCCGATGGCGGCGCTGACCAAGGGGTTACGCGGCGAGGAGATGACCGAGATCGGGCTGTTGAAGGCCGCGGGCGCGGTCGCATTCACCGATGGCGACAAGAGCATTACCAACGCGCAGGTGATGCGGCGCGCCCTGACCTATGCGCGGGATTTCGACGCGCTCATCGTGCACCACACGGAAGACCCGCATCTGGTAGGCGAAGGTGTCATGAATGAAGGCGAGTTCGCCGCCCGCCTGGGGTTGATCGGCATCCCCAATGCGGCCGAGGCAGTGATGCTGGAGCGCGACATGCGCCTGGTCGCGTTGACCGGAGGACGTTATCACGCGGCTTCACTCAGCTGCATCGAATCCCTGGATATTCTAAAGCGCGCTCGCGACGCTGGTCTGTCCGTGAGCGCCTCGGTGTCGGTCAATCACCTGACGCTAAACGAAAACGACATCGGTCCCTACCGGACATTCCTGAAGCTGTCGCCCCCGCTGCGCACCGAGGATGACCGCGCTGCGTTGGTCGCCGCGCTGGCGTCAGGGTTAATTGACGTGGTGATGTCCGATCACAATCCGCAGGATGTAGAGGTTAAGCGGCTGCCCTTCGCTGAGGCCGCTTCCGGCGCTATCGGACTGCAGACGATGCTGCCGGCTGCGCTGCGGCTGATCCACAGCGGGGACATAGATTTCAAGATCTTGATACGCGCGATGTCGACGCGCCCGGCCGAGCTACTTGGGTTGCCGGGCGGAACGCTGCGCGCCGGCTCTCCGGCTGACGTGATCGTTATTGATGCGGAAACGCCCTGGGTGCTTGATCCCGTCGACATCAAATCGCAATGCAAGAATACACCGTTTGACGAAGCGCGGTTTTCGGGTCGCGTAGTGCGCACCATCGTTGGTGGACGGACTGTCTATGAACACGTCTGATCCCCGCGGAATTTAGGTAAGGGAGAACGGCGATGTCATCTGACGCATTTCTGCCGTTGGCGTTCATTCTCGGTTACCTGCTGGGCTCGATTCCGTTCGGACTGATCTTCACCAGATTGGCAGGCACTCAGGATCTGCGCACGATCGGTTCCGGAAATATCGGCGCGACCAACGTGCTGCGGACGGGACGCAAAGGCATCGCCGCGGCGACGCTGCTCTGCGACGCCCTGAAGGGCACGCTGGCCGTCATCATCGCCGGCTATTTTGGCGGCCCCAACGCCGCCATGCTGGCGGCGCTCGGCGCCTTTCTCGGCCATATCTTTCCGATATGGCTGAAGTTTAAGGGTGGCAAAGGCGTGGCGGTCTATATCGGCACACTCATCGGCTTGTTCTGGCCAGCCGCTGCTGTGTTTTGCGTAATATGGATTTCGACGGCCTTGACCTCACGTTACTCTTCGCTGTCCGCCCTGGTTGCGAGCGTTGTGACGCCGATCTTTCTGTGGTGGTTTGGGCACCCGGCGCTGGCGTCGCTGTTTGCCGTACTGACCCTGCTGTTGTTCTACATGCACCGCGAAAACATCCGCCGATTGCAAGCGGGCACCGAAGACAGGATCGGTGGAACGAAGTAACTCCTATCTTCGCGCAAGCGCCTCCTCAATGAAGCGTGCCGCTGTCAGCGCGCCAGCATCGTTGCCAAATCGTGCGATCACCTGAACTCCGACCGGCAGTCCGCCCTCGACTTCAATAGCGGGGACGTTGACGCAGGGCACGCCCATGAGTGTCCAGAGTTTGTTGAATCGGGTATCACCGGTCGAGGCGAGCCCCTTCGGGGCGGCACCCGGCGCGGAGAAGGTCAACAGCACGTCCACCTGCTCGAATAAGCCTGACAATGCCTTTCGGCCGCGGTTCGCTGTCCTTCGCGCCTCATCGTAGTCGGCCGGACGGATGCCGCTTGTCTCATCAAGTTTCGCGCGCAGCAACGGCGGCATCGCTTCGTATCGGGTCTCGTATTCCCATGCGAGGGCCTGATGGGCCTCGAATTCCTGCACGGTCTCGTGCGCGTCCCACCCTTCCGCCATTGCCTCGGGTAAATCGAGCGTGCCAACGGAAGCGCCGGCGCGTGCCGCCGCATCAGCCGCGACCCGCAGCGCTTGCGTGCTTTCCTGGTCCGGCGCACTCGCAAAATCCTGGGTCACGATGCCAATGCGCAGTCGCTCGATTGGCGGACCGGGCAAAAGTTCAGACCGGTTGGTTATGGCCGACAGGCCGTGCGCCAGATCTCGCACACCCGCGGCGAACAGGCCGACGGTATCCAGCGTCCACGAAAAACACTTCACGCCGACCGTCGGAAGCATCCGGAACGAAGGCTTGATCGCAGCCACACCACAATACGAAGCCGGTCGGATCACCGAGCCGCCGGTCTGCGTGCCCAGCGCGAGCGGAATCATGCCGGCCGCGACCGCGGCCGCCGACCCTGACGACGATCCGCCCGGGGTATGATCTGGATTGCGCGGATTGCGCGTAGCGGTCGGATCGCGCGAGGCGAACCCGGTGGTGGTAGTCTTGCCGACCACGGTCGCCCCGGCCTGTCTCAGCATCATCACGACGGGCGCATCCGCGCGCGGCCGCCAGCCCGCGTAAATCTTCGACCCCATTTCAGTCGGAAAGTCCGCGGTGTCGATGATATCCTTCACGCCCACGGCGATCCCGCGCAGCGCACCGCTGGCGGCGGCGCGGGGCGCTTCCGCCCGACAGACGAACGCGCCGATCTTTTTCTCGTGCTGGCTGATCGCTTCCAGAGAGCGTGCAAGCGCATCGTCGGCGGAAAGCTTGCCGGATTCGATATGGCTTTGGAGTTCGGCGAGCGAGATCATCGGCATCATTCCCTGCGAAAAAGCCGGGACCGCTTTTACGCAGCGAGACCAGATGGGGCAAGCGGCCGAGACTGGTCGCGGCGACATGGCCGCAAATCACTTCCTGCTCGCAGTCCTGCCGAAGATCTGATCGGCACGCCGCCCGCGAATACCCGTATTAGGTCATTACGGCATTGCTCACACGTTCAAGTTGATCCACAGTCGCGCCGCGCGAGGACCACATGGATCAACGAACACCAGTCACAACCCATCTGAATGACGTGCAGCGGATCGATTGGCTGCGCCTGATCCGCAGCGACAACGTCGGGCCGCGCACGTTTCGTTCGCTGATCAATCATTTTGGCAGCGCCCGAAGCGCGTTGGAGAGGCTACCAGCCCTGGCGCAGCGGGGCGGCGCGGCACGACCTGCGCGTATCTGCAGCGAACAAGATGCGCAAGCCGAGATCGCCGCCAGTAATCGCTTGGGCGTCACTCTTCTGGCACCCGGGGAGACCGGCTATCCGCCCCGTCTTGCAGCACTTGAGGACGCCCCGCCGCTGCTCGCGGTCCGCGGCACGCCGGAGGCGCTGATGCGGCCGATGATCGCGATAGTCGGTTCACGCAATGCGTCGGGGGCGGGATTGAAATTTGCGGGCGCGATTGCGCGCGATCTCGGGGACGCGGGATTCGTCATCGCATCGGGATTGGCGCGCGGCATCGATCAGGCCGCGCACCGCGCCAGTCTGGCCACCGGCACCGTCGCCGTGCTGGCCGGAGGCCATGACAGGATTTATCCGCCCGAGCACGAAGACTTGCTGGCGCAATTGCTGGACGCCGGCGGAGCCGCAATTTCCGAGATGCCGGTTGGGCACGTGCCCCGCGCTCGCGATTTTCCGAGGCGGAACCGATTGATCTCGGGCACCTCGCTCGGCGTCGTGGTTGTCGAAGCCGCGCATCGTTCTGGCTCGCTGATCACCGCTCGCGTTGCAGCCGAACAGGGTCGCGAGGTTTTCGCCGTGCCAGGCTCGCCGCTCGATCCGCGCGCAGCCGGGACCAACGATTTAATCAAGCAGGGCGCGACACTGACGACGGGAGCATCCGACGTCATCGATGCGGTCGAGCCGATTATGGGGCGGCCACTCGCGGTTCGCGAACCCGACGACGAACCGCTCGCTCCCGAGCCGGATGCCAGCGATCGCGACCGCCTCATGAGTCTGCTCGGGCCAAGCCCGGTCCTGCTGGACGATCTGATCCGCATGGCCGGGACCTCGCCCGCGATCGTTCGCACTGTGCTGCTCGAGCTTGAGCTTGCCGGACGGCTCGAACGCCTGGGAGGAGGACTGATGTGCCTGATCTGAGCGCGGGGAACCGCCGCTTGGCGAAAAAGGACCAGAACCGCATCTTTCGCCGGTCATGCGCCTATTGGGGCACAACTAACCCGTGCAATTCACATCCATTTAGATAGGAAATTGCTGCCAAAACCGGGCCCGTCGCAATTTGGCCATTTGACAGGGGGCTCTGCTGCACCCATGTTCGGGACGAAACGGCCGACGCGAATCTCGCGGAGCAGGCCTTTATTTTTCCCCTAAGCCATTGGAATGACATGAATATCGTCATTGTCGAGTCGCCGGCGAAGGCCAAGACGATCAATAAATATTTGGGAGCCTCCTACGAGGTTCTGGCCTCGTTCGGCCATGTCCGGGACCTTCCGGCAAAAAACGGGTCCGTCGATCCCGACGCCAATTTCCAGATGATCTGGGAGGTTGATCCGAAAGCTGCCGGCCGCCTGAACGACATCGCGAAGGCATTAAAGGGCGCCGATCGGCTGATCCTGGCGACCGACCCCGATCGCGAGGGAGAGGCGATCTCCTGGCACGTGCTGGAGGTCTTGAAGGAGAAACGTGCGCTCAAGGACCAGAAGATCGAGCGCGTGGTGTTCAATGCCATCACCAAACAGGCGGTATCCGAAGCGATGAAGCATCCGCGCCAGATCGATGGTGCGCTGGTGGATGCTTATATGGCGCGCCGCGCGCTGGATTATCTGGTCGGCTTCACGCTCTCCCCGGTATTGTGGCGCAAATTGCCGGGCGCGCGTTCCGCGGGAAGAGTGCAGTCGGTGGCGCTGCGCCTCGTGTGCGACCGCGAACTGGAGATCGAAAAATTCGTTCCGCGCGAATACTGGTCCCTGCTCGCTACCTTGGCGACGCCGCGCGGCGAAGCGTTCGAGGCACGGCTGGTCGGAGCGGACGGCAGGAAGATACAGCGTCTCGACATCGGCACCGGCGCGGAAGCCGAGGATTTCAAGAAAGCGATCGAGGCGGCAAGTTTCACGGTGTCGAGCGTCGAGGCAAGGCCCGCACGGCGCAATCCGCAGGCGCCCTTCACCACTTCGACCCTGCAGCAGGAAGCCAGCCGCAAATTAGGGTTCGCGCCGGCTCACACCATGCGGATCGCGCAACGGCTCTATGAAGGGATCGATATCGGTGGAGAAACCACGGGTCTCATCACCTATATGCGGACCGATGGCGTGCAGATCGACAATTCGGCGATCACCCAGGCGCGCAAGGTAATCGGCGAGGACTATGGCAACGCATATGTGCCGGACTCTCCGCGGCAGTACCAGGCCAAGGCCAAGAACGCTCAGGAAGCGCACGAAGCTATTCGCCCGACCGACCTGTCGCGCCGACCTGCCGAAATGCGCCGCCGCCTCGATACCGATCAGGCCCGGCTTTATGAACTGATCTGGACCCGCACCATCGCGAGCCAGATGGAATCCGCTGAATTGGAGCGCACCACGGTCGATATCAGGGCGGCGGCAGGGTCGCGTGTGCTCGAACTGCGCGCCAGCGGCCAGGTAATAAAATTCGACGGCTTCCTGGCACTCTACCAGGAAGGGCGCGACGATGACGGCGATGATGATGATAGCCGCCGGCTCCCCGCCATGAGCGAAGGAGAACCACTCAAGCGGCAGGATCTTTCCGTCACGCAGCACTTTACCGAGCCACCGCCGCGTTTTTCCGAAGCTTCGCTGGTGAAGCGGATGGAGGAACTGGGAATTGGTCGACCGTCGACTTACGCTTCGATTCTGCAGGTGTTGAAGGATCGCGGCTACGTCAAGCTCGAGAAAAAGCGCCTGCATGGCGAGGACAAGGGCCGCGTTGTCGTCGCCTTCCTCGAAAACTTCTTCGCCCGCTACGTCGAATATGATTTTACCGCGGACCTGGAAGAGCAACTCGATCGCATCTCGAACAACGAGATTTCCTGGCAGCAGGTACTCAAGGATTTCTGGCGCGACTTCATCGGCGCCGTCAACGACATCAAGGATCTCCGCGTAACGCAGGTGCTGGATGCGCTCGACGATATGCTGGGGCCGCACATCTACGCGCCCCGCGAGGACGGCGGCGATCCCCGGCAATGCCCGAGTTGCGGAACGGGACGGCTCAATCTGAAGGCTGGAAAATTCGGCGCGTTCGTCGGCTGCTCGAATTATCCTGAGTGCCGCTATACTCGGCCACTTGCCGCAGATGGCGAAGCAAGTGCTGATCGTATCCTCGGCAAGGATCCGGTTTCCGGTCTTGACGTAATGGTAAAGGCCGGACGCTTCGGGCCCTATATCCAACTCGGCGAGCAAAAAGATTATGCGGAGGGTGAAAAGCCCAATCGCGCGGGCATCCCCAAGAACATGTCGCCTTCGGACATCGAGCTCGATGTGGCGCTGAAGCTGCTGTCGCTACCGCGCGAAATTGGCAAGCATCCCGAAACCGGTGAGCCGATTACGGCCGGGCTCGGCCGCTTCGGGCCGTTCGTCAAACATGAGAAGACCTATGCCAGCCTCGAAGCCGGTGATGAGGTGTTCGATATCGGATTGAATCGAGCGGTCACGCTGATTGCCGAGAAAATCGCGAAAGGTCCGAGCGGTCGGCGGTTCGGCGCTGATCCCGGCAAACCGCTCGGTGATCACCCGACGCTCGGTGGCGTGGCTGTCAAAAGCGGCCGCTACGGCGCCTATGTGACGGCTGGCGGCGTCAACGCCACCATTCCGAGTGACAAGACACCCGATACAATAACCCTGCCAGAGGCAATCGCGTTGATCGACGAGCGCGTTGCAAAGGGGGGCGGCAAGCCAAAGCGCGGCGCCAAGGGCGGCAATAAATCGAAGCCTGCAAAGACCACGAAAACCGAAGCGGATGCGAGTACGACAAAGCCGGCCAAGAAGGCGGCTGTAAAAAAAGCTGCTGCAAAGCCGAAATCTTCGGTTTCGAAGCCGAAGTCGGAGGCCGTCAGCAAGGCCCGCGGGCCGGCAACGTCCGCAGCCAAGAGATCTGCATCGAAACCCGCAGCCGCCAATAAAGCGCCGGCGAAGAGCGCCGGGAAAGCGCGGGGATAACGTGGCCAAGCGTCGCGAAAGTGGTTTTCCGGCCCGGGACGCCATCGTGGCCTTCATCCGCGCGCATCCGGGAAAGGTCGGAACCCGCGAGATCGCGCGCGAGTTCGGGCTCAAGAACGCAGATCGTGCAGAGCTAAAACGTATCCTGCGCGAGCTGGCCGACGAAGGCGAAATTGAAAAGCGCGGCAAGAAAATCAGCGAGCCTGCTGTATTGCCCGCAACGCTAGTGGCCGACATCACCGGCCGCGATAGCGATGGTGAATTGGTTGCCGTACCGGCCGAATGGGATGAGGTCGAAAGCGGCGAGCCGCCGAAGATACGCATCCATATTCCGAGACAATCGCGGCCGGGCACGGCGCCGGGAGTCGGAGATCGCGCTTTACTGCGAATAGAAAAACTCGAAGTGCCCGATGCCGCTGTCTATCGCGGACGGGTTATCAAGATCATCGATCACGCCAAGACACGCGTGCTCGGAATCTTCCGTGCGCTGCCGGGCGGCGGCGGCCGGCTTGTTCCGGTCGACAAAAAGCAGGCCGGTCGGGAGTTGAACATTGCCAAGGCCGATAGCGGCGGTGCCGAGGATGGCGATCTCGTCAGCGTCGATCTCGTCCGCTCGCGAGGTTTTGGTCTTGCCTCCGGAAAGGTGAAGGAGCGGCTAGGATCGCTCGCCTCGGAAAAGGCCGTTAGCCTGATCGCGATCCATACTCACGAAATTCCTCAATCGTTCTCACCGGCCGCTTTGCGCGAAGCCGAAGAGGCGAAGCCTCCCGACTTGAAAGGACGCGAGGACTGGCGCGACGTGCCGCTGGTCACGATCGATCCACCTGATGCCAAAGATCACGATGACGCGGTTCACGCGCAGGCAGATCCCGATCCGAACAACAAAGGCGGCTATATCATCAATGTCGCCATCGCCGATGTCGCGTTCTATGTACGGCCCGGATCGGCGCTCGATCGCGATGCGCTGGCGCGCGGCAATTCAGTTTACTTCCCCGATCGCGTCGTACCGATGCTGCCGGAACGCATCTCCAACGATCTCTGTTCGCTGGTGCCGGGCGAGCCGCGTGGCGCGCTCGCGGTGCAGATGGTGATCGGACATGACGGCCGAAAACGTTCGCACAGCTTTCATCGCATCCTGATGCGCTCGGCGGCCAAGCTGCATTATGCACAGGCGCAGGCGGCAATCGATGGAAGGCCGGACGACACCACCGGCCCACTGCTCGCTCCCATTTTAAAGCCGCTTTATGACGCCTACGCGGTCGTGAAGCGTGCGCGCGAAGAACGCGACCCGCTCGATCTGGATATTCCCGAACGCAAGATTTTGCTCAAGCCCGATGGCACCGTGGATCGAGTCGTCGTTCCCGAACGGTTGGACGCTCACAAGCTCATCGAGGAATTCATGATCCTCGCAAACGTCGCCGCTGCCGAAATGCTTGAAAAGAAGTCGCTGCCGCTTATTTATCGGGTGCACGACGAACCGACGCTCGAGAAGGTTCATAACCTCCAGGAATTCTTGAAGACTCTCGATCTGCCGTTCGCGAAAGCTGGCGCGCTACGCCCTTCACTGTTCAATCGCGTGCTGGCGCAGGTCAAGGGACACGATGCCGAACCGCTGGTAAATGAAGTAGTGTTGCGCTCGCAAGCCCAGGCCGAATATGCCGCAGAGAATTACGGCCACTTCGGACTCAATCTGCGGCGCTATGCGCATTTTACTTCGCCGATCAGGCGATACGCCGATCTGGTCGTGCACCGTGCCTTGATCCGTGGACTCGGGCTCGGCGAAGGTGCGTTGCCACAGTCCGAAACGGTGGAAACGCTCACCGAGGTCGCCGCCCAAATTTCGCTTACCGAACGCCGCGCGATGAAAGCAGAGCGCGAAACAGCCGATCGGCTGATCGCGCATTTTCTGGCTGATCGCATCGGCGCTACGTTTCAGGGCCGCATTTCCGGGGTGACCCGCGCGGGTCTGTTCGTGAAGCTGACGGACACCGGCGCGGACGGATTGATTCCGATCCGCACCCTCGGCACCGAGTATTTCAACTATGACGAGGCCCGCCACGCGCTGGTCGGCTCCCGCAGTGGGGCCATGCATCGGCTGGGGGATGTCGTCGATGTCCGTCTGGTAGAAGCTGCACCTGTGGCTGGGGCATTGCGTTTCGAACTGCTATCGGAGGGCAAACCGATGCCGCGCGGTGGCAGGCGCCAGGACACTTCCCGGCCTCGGGCCGCCGCGCATCCGGGGCGCAGCCTTCGCAGGAAAGATCGCCGACCAGGAAAGAGCAGGACCGGCAAATCGAAAAAAGGCAAGTCATGGAAAGCCTGAGCGCGCGCCCAATCGTCTGGACCAGGGAAACCGCGATAACTGAAAAGCGGAATGTCTGGAGGGCGTTGAAACGCGGCTTCCGCGGAGTCTGTCCCCGCTGTGGCGGAGGAAAACTGTTTCGAGCGTTTTTGAAAGTGGACGATCAGTGCAGCGCATGCGGTCTGGATTTCACGCCGCACCGCGCCGACGATCTGCCCGCTTATCTCGTGATCATCATCGTCGGTCACTTGGTGGTGCCGTTGGCGTTGATGATTGAAACCAACTACTCGCCTCCGGTAACATTACAATTATCGATCTACTTGCCGCTTACCCTGTTGTCGTCGCTCTTGCTGTTGCAGCCGGTGAAAGGAGCCGTGGTCGGCGTGCAGTGGGCACTGCGAATGCATGGATTCGATGAGCTAAATCCAACGGAATAGTCGGAGGCTCGACAATAAGGGCATCAGGAGCACATGAGCGAGACTGAAAAGATCGAGAAGGAAGCCGATCATCACCCCTATCGCCGCCCGGTAGATGCCGCCACGCTGATCCTGGTCGATCGTAGCGTCTCCACGCCAAAGGTTCTGGTAGGCAAGCGCCACGACAAGGTGGTGTTCATGCCCGGCAAATTTGTTTTCCCTGGCGGTCGCGTCGACAAAGCCGATAATCGCGTACCCGTCGCTGCGCCCATTCCCAAGGCGCTTGAACAAAATCTTCTGAAAGGAAGCCCCAAGATCACGGCCTCGCGCGCGCGTTCCCTCGCAATCGCCGCGATCCGCGAGGCCTGCGAGGAAACCGGTCTCTGTCTCGGACGCAAGGGCAATGGGATCGCGCCAAAGCTCGATGGCGCGTGGAAGCCGTTTGCGGAGGCGGGTCTGCTGCCCGATCCATCCGGGCTTTTTTTGATCGCCCGCGCGATCACCCCACCCGGCCGGGTACGCCGCTTCGACACCCGGTTCTTCACGGCCGACGCTTCCGCCATCGCTCATCGCGTGGAGGGCGTAATCCATGTGGACGCCGAGCTGGTGGAGCTGGTCTGGGTAGAGATCGGATCAAAGCCGCTTGCGGATCTGCATGCGATGACCAAGAACGTCCTGAATGAGCTCGAACAACGTCTCGCAAACGGACCGCTGCGCCATGATGCGCCGGTGCCGTTCTTCCATTTCTACGGCGGCAAGATGCAGAAGGATGTGCTCGCTTGAGCAGATCGCGGCCGGCGAGCGCATTGCCACGAGCTGTCGCGCGCGCCAGATAATTTCGGACTTCGCGTGCTGCTGCCAAGTCGCGGAAAGTCCTTGCGGGAACAGAGAGAGATGGCCAAACGTCAGTTGCGTCTAGGCGCGTTCATGCGGCCGGTCAGCATTCATACAGGAGCGTGGCGCTATCCCGGCGCGTGGCCGGACGCCAATTTCGCTTTTGGGCATATCAAGCGGCTGATCCAGAAACTTGAAGCCGGAAAATTCGACGCCTTCTTCATGGCCGACCACCTGGCCGTGCTCAACATGCCGATAAACGCCTTGAAGCGCAGCCATACCGTCACCTCGTTCGAGCCGTTCACGCTGCTGTCGGCGCTCGCGGGCGCGACCGAGCATATCGGGTTGATCGCGACGGGTTCGACCACTTTCGATGAGCCCTATCATGTCGCCCGCCGCTTCGCTTCGCTCGATCACATCAGCGGCGGCCGCGCTGGATGGAACATCGTCACCACTTCGAATCCCGATGCGGCACTCAATTTCGGACTCGAAGATCACATGGAGCACGCCGAGCGCTATAAGCGCGCCCGCGAATTCTACGATGTGGTGACCGGGCTGTGGGATTCATTCGCTGACGACGCCTTCGTGCGTGACGTCGAGGCGGGTCTTTATTTCGATCCGGCCAAAATGCACGTCCTCAATCACAAGGGAAAATATCTTTCGGTTCGCGGTCCGCTCAACATTGCTCGTCCGGTGCAGGGTTGGCCGGTGATTGTCCAGGCCGGCGCGTCCGAAGATGGCAAGCAGTTGGCAGCGGAGACAGCAGAGGCCGTGTTCACCGGCGGCGGCAGCCTCGCGGACGGACAAAAACTTTACGCGGACATCAAGGGCCGCATGGACCGGCTCGGCCGCAACCGCGATGACCTCAAGATTTTGCCGGGTGCCTTCGTGGTGGTTGGCGACAGCGTCGAGGAAGCCCGCGAAAAGCGCGCGCTGCTCGACAGCAAGGTGCATTACGACAGCGCCATTGCTTCGCTGTCCGTGATCCTCGGGACCGATGCATCGGGGTTTGACCCCGACGGGCAATTGCCGCCGATTCCCGAGACCAATGCCAGCAAGAGCGGCCGCCAGCGTCTCGTCGACGTCGCCGCCCGAGACAAGCTCACGGTGCGCCAGCTTGCTCAGCGCGTCGGCGGCTATGGCGGACTGTCGTTTGTCGGCACGCCGGGCGTGATTGCAGATCAGATGGAGGAATGGCTCACCAGCTACGGGTGCGACGGTTTCAACATCATGTTTCCGTTCTTGCCCGCAGGGCTGGACGATTTCGTCGACAAGGTCATTCCTGAGCTACAGAGCCGCGGCATCTTCAGGCGCGAATATGTAGGCAAGACGCTACGGGAAAATTTGGGCCTACCGAGGCCCAAAAATCGATTCTTTGAGTCTTAGCTTTCAGGCCGCTCAGGCGGGAAGGTGCGCCCGGAGGAAGGAGCGGATCTGGCGGATCGCCAAGGGTATCCGCTCCTTCGGCTCCTTCCATGGAAACATGCTCACTTCAGCTTTTGGAGCGAGCATGGCGGCTTCCATCGCGACGGCGTATGGATGCGCCGGAATATCATCCGGCAGTATCAGTACCGGCGTTTGGCAATTGCGCACGAAGTCACGCGTCACCGTGAAGACGAAATCCGGGTTTGTGCGGTACATCCTGGTCAGGAACTTATCGACCATTTCCATCGTGATGTCCGTACTGCGCGCGGCTAAATCCGGGCCCCAGTTCTTCATGTTGCCTTCGTAGAAAAGGTCGCGCATCTCCGGACGAGATCCGCTGGGCTGCGCCAACACAGCAGCGACGATGCGCTCGGGCGCCCGGCGCAGCAGGTTCCAGATCATGGGACCACCAATGCAGAATCCCAACACCAGAAACTTGTCGATGCCCAGATGATCCATCAAGCCGAGATGGTCGCCGGTGAAGGCGTCCCATGGCCGGTCGATTTCGAGCGGGCCCGAGGACTGCCCGTCCTTGGCGTTGCGCAGGTCCGAAGCGATGCAACGATACTCGCCTTTGAATTCCTCCATCGGATTGAACGGTGAGTTGCTGGTCAGGTTGCCAATGGTTGAATTCAATCCACCGCCGGCAATCACCAGCAATGGGAAACCGGATCCGACCTCTTCGTAGTGAATGCGAATGTCGCCCTTTTCATAGAAGCCCATGACGCCTCCTCCCCCTGCTGCGCAAACAGCCGCGCGGGCGCGCTGGCCGCAGCCGTCGCCGC
>NZ_DATEPI010000111.1:0-3868 GCF_035273305.1 Bradyrhizobium sp.
AAGGCGACATCCGCTTCCGGATCGCTCCAAATGCCTTGGTCGTCGGGACCGCGATGCGCGAGCTCAGCACCGATTCTGGCGAGGAGCGGCTGATCCCCCGCGCATTTGCCGATGATGCCCGCAATGCCGCACACTCGCAAAGACCCCTTTCAGCGCTGGCCAAGTCGAACCCGGTTAGCACAGTGCTTAAACCGAGTCCGCAGCTCTAGCCGCTCGAAAGCCCCAGGCAAAAGCCTCGCGCGGGACAATTTAGGTCGTTAAGCGGGGCTTGTGAGAAGCGTCCTCAAAGCGGCATTTCGGGCAGCTGGTTTCGAAATCCGGCGCGTGGCGGACGATTTCGTGCTGCCTGTCGAATTCACAAAGCGGGAAGTCGAGATTTTCGATTACGTGTGGAACAACCGCCTGACCATGGAACTGAAAACGGGTCTTACCGCAGCCATGCTCGCTGCGAAGCACGCGGTCGAGGCGGACATTCCGGGGGACTGGGTCGAATGTGGCGTCTGGCGCGGCGGCGTGTCGCTCGCGGCTAAACTCATCTTCGAGGAACATCGGTCGGCCAAAAGCGCGTGGCTATTCGACACATTCGCTGGAATGACCGAGCCTGGCGAACATGATCGGCCCAAGTTCGAGAAGTACGACACCCAAAACACATTCGAGCAACAACAACGCGAAGATTACAATGAGTGGTGTCACGCCTCGGTTGAAGACGTCCGCAAAAACTTCGAACGCGCCGGCGCTGATTTAAATGGCGTTCATTTGGTGAAAGGCGATGTCGCAGAAACTTTGGCTGACGCCGCCAACCTTCCGCAGCAAATTTGCGTGCTTAGGCTCGACACGGACTTTTACAAAGGCACCCGGACCGAGCTTGAGATCCTCTATCCGCGGCTTTCCTTGGGCGGGCCAATCCTCATCGGCGACGTCGGTTATTGGGAAGGCGTAAAAAGGGCAGTCGATGAATATTTTGTCGACCCGCGCACTCGGCCGTTGCTCTATTATACTGACTTGTCCGACCGAATGGGCGTGAAAGTCAGCTAATGGGCAGCGTCCGTCCGCTAATGTGAGCGATCATGTCCGCTCACCAGTCATCGATTCGGTCAAACCCACAGGGCGCCCTTCCATGAGCGCCCGCCGAAACACTCTGTACAACCTCGCCGGAGCGGCGCTCCCAATCGCCGTATCGTTCCTGACGGTGCCCGCCTATCTGAGCCGGATCGGGGACGCCCGCTTCGGAATCCTCTCTGTGGCGTGGCTCTTATTGGGCTATTTCGGGATTCTCGACCTTGGCCTTGGGATGGCCACCGCACAGCAGGTCGCAGCACGAGAGAAAGAGGGTCGGGCGACGCAAGCCCGGATCTTCTGGACAGCTTTGCTGACCAACGCCAGCCTCGGCATTGCCGGCGGTCTCGTCGCCTGGCCCATAGCGCAACTTTATTTCGGACACGCGCTGAAGGTCACTGGAGATATCCGCGGGGAGACGATGGTCGCGCTTCCCTGGCTGATCGTTGCAGTGCCGCTCGCCATGGTCGCCGGAGTGCTAACCGGAACACTTCAGGGTCTCCATCGCTTCGCGAGCCTCAACGCCATCTCTTTCATCGGCACGGTGATCTTTCAGGTTCTTCCGCTAGCAGCAGCTGCGTTTTGGTCACCATCGCTCACCGTCGTGCTGCCCATTGCCATTGGCGCTCGCGCGCTGACCGTGGTGCTGCTGTGGTTCGAGTGTCATCGCCACCTGCTGAGGGGCTATCCGGTTGCCTATCACCGTTCCGAACTCCGATCGCTCCTGCGCTTCGGCTTCTGGATAACCGTTTCAGTGCTCTTCGTTCCCGTGATGTCTTTGATCGACCGCTTCGTCATAGGCGCATTTATCAGCGCGGCGGCGGTGAGCGCCTACGTCATACCTTACAATTTGGCCGAGCGAGTCTGCATCTTAGGCAACTCAGCCGGAGCCGCGCTTTTCCCGCGCTTTTCCTCGCTCTCCAAACAACAAACGATAGAACTCGCCTACAGATCTGAGCGAACACTCCTTGCCATAATGGTAATCGCTTCGGTGGCGGCCATTTATCTGGTCAGGCCGTTCATTACCATTTGGATCAGCCCAGGCTTCGCAAACAAGTCGTCGCATGCAGCGGAAATCCTAATGGCCGGCATCTGGCTCGAATCCCTGTCGCGAATCCCGCTACATGCGCTCCGCGGGCAGTTTCGCCCGGCCGCGGTTGCAAGGATCGATCTCACGGTGATGATCCCTTTCTGGCTCGTTCTTTATATGCTCATTCGAACCAATGGCATCGAAGGAGTGGCGGCAGCTTACGTCTTTCGCGTCGGCGTCACCTACCTTCTATTGGCCAGCGCAATCGGAACCTTGGCCAGGATGCTGCGGATGGTAATGCTGACGGCTGCGCTGGTCCTTGCGTCGGTCGTCGCGGCAAGATTGCTTCATCCGTTAAGTGTCGGCTGGGACTTGGCCTTTATCGGGTCGATTGCAATTGGCCTGCTGCTCGCTTTTCGGTTCCTGCCACCCAGCCAACGTGAAGAACTGGTCGGGCGTCTCCATGCAACCCTAGTATCAATTCGAGCGCGGAGGCGAGCTCAGTGAGCAAGAATGGTCCTCATTTGCCCGCGAGTCCGGCCTCGGTACGAGCGGCCGAACCAACGCCGCACGACGTCATTTGGAGTCCGGACCGAATTCAGCGCTTTTGGGATTTCATCGGCTCCAGCAGCGATCGTGAAGACACCTACTTTTCCAAGCTTCATGGCCGAAGCCTGATTGACTTCGTCTCCGCGCGAATTCCGATTGGCAGAGCTTTCGATATGGGTTGCGGCCGGGGCGACCTGATTGGGTATTTGCTCGAGAAATACGAGGCCTCGGGCGCAGACCAATCACCGACAAGCGTGGCGGAAGTGAATCGTAAGTTCGGCGGCCACCGGCGCTTTCGAGGAGCCTTCGTGGGGACGGAGCAAGTTGCCGATTCAACGGCCGATACGCTGTTCATCGTCGAAGTGGTCGAGCATCTCGACGATCAATCGCTCGCCTCGGTTCTGTCCGAAGCGCGAAGGCTGTTGAAGCCCGGCGGCAATCTGGTGCTGACCACGCCAAACGATGAGAATCTGGAGGCAAGCAAGATCATGTGCCCCGAGTGCGCGTGCATCTTTCACAGCTGGCAACACGTACGCTCATGGACGAAAGCCAGCCTCGTCGACTACCTGCGCGAATTCGGCTTCGAAGGGGTGGGCGTCCCGACGCTGCTCAGTCAGCACAGCGGCGCAAAGAGGGCGGCGCAACGGATCGTGCGCCGGCTTTTGGCATATCCAAAGCCGCATCTCGTTTACGTTGGGTCGCGCACTGCATGAGAATTACGACCCGCGCGGCGCGATCCATCAGTCGCAGAATGCGTAAGGCGCGAACCGCCTCTTTGCGGCGGCGACTGACGAGGCAGGTCAAACAGCTCGACGCGATGGGGATCGTCATCGTGTCCAACAATTGCGTTCCAGGAATTCTCTATGAATGGGCCGAGCTCCCGAAGCAGTCGCCGACCGCTGGGCTTTATTTCAGTGGAAATGCCTACGGCCGCTTCCTCAACGACCTCGCAAGCGGGCGGTTGAACAGATGGCTCGAATTCGACGAGGCCAGCTTGGTCTACAACGATGATCAGTCTTGCTGGTCGTATCCCGTAGCCGGTGGGGGTCAACTCGTGTTCCTCCATTATACCAGTTGCGAGGAGGCCATCAGCAAGTGGCGGCGCCGGATCGAGCGCCTCGATGGACGAACCTTGCTGATCGTCAGCTCCATTCAAGGTGGCATCACGCTGAAGTCGTTGCGCGAGCCTCTGGCAAAGCTGCCTTTGTCGTTCACTGTCGACGGAAACCCGTC
>NZ_DATEPI010000112.1:0-22080 GCF_035273305.1 Bradyrhizobium sp.
TTTTGTCTGATCTGGTTTTGCTCACGATGCACCTTCCTGCTAGGAAACCGGATGTTGGACGGCATGGACAGAGGTTGCCGGACGCTTTAACGCGTGAGGTTAAAGCTGGTTCCTGCGCCGGAACCCGCCGCCATGGATGCCTGCCGCGATGGACGACTGGATCGATTATTACGATTCCACGCATACGATTTATGCCAGCAAGCTTCATCGCGACCTGCATTTTCAGCTGATCGCGAACGACATCATTAACTACATCCCTTCGCCGGACGCGGTGGTGCTGGATTATGCATGCGGCGAAGCCCTTTTCGCGGGTAAGGTTGTGGATGCCTGCGGCAAACTGATCCTGGCGGAGCCCGCGCCGGGCGTGCGGGGCCGGCTCATCGCGCGCTTCGCGCCAAACACGAAAGTCCGGGTACGGTCGCTCGACGAGTTGCGGCAAATGGCAGAGAAATCGGTTGATCTGGTGGTGATGAATTCGGTCGCCCAATACATGACCCCTCAGGAGTTAGACGCGGCCTTTGCTGTGATCAAGCGGCTGTTGAAACCGGGCGGCCGACTCATCGTCGGCGATATCCTTCGGCCCGAGGTCGGGATGGGAAGGGACGTGCTCGCGCTGCTGCGATTTGCGCGGAAGCATGGATTCCTGAGGGACGCGCTGATCGGGCTCGTCAGTACGGCGCTATCCGACTACCGGCACTTGCGCCGGCGGGTCGGACTGCAGCGCTACAGCGAAAACGCGATGATTGCGAAACTAGCCGCAGCCGGGTTTAACGCATCGCGCACGGATCATAACATCGGGCACAATCCCTGGAGGATGACCTTCGTCGCGCGGCCCGCGCTCAGCGTTGCCGGAAAGCCGTAACGTCAACCGGTTTGCTTGACCAGGCGGTCCTCTCCGCAACTCACCGAACGAAAATGCCGGTTGAAGGGCCTTTTAAGCCCCTTTCGCGGCTGCGAAATCTGGTCTAAAGACCACCCGCGCGCGAGGAATACGCGCTCTTAGCTCGAGGGACGCGCGGCATGCGCGCCCTTTTTTTGTACCCGATTCCGGCCCGTGAGACTTGATGCCCAAAAGAACCGACATTTCGACCGTCCTGATCATCGGCGCCGGTCCCATTGTGATCGGGCAAGCCTGCGAGTTTGATTATTCCGGCACCCAAGCGGTCAAGACCCTCAAGGAAGAGGGCTATCGCATCGTTCTCGTCAATTCCAATCCGGCCACGATCATGACCGACCCGGAATTGGCGGACGCCACCTATATCGAACCGATCACGCCGGAGATCGTCGCCAAGATCATTGAAAAGGAGCGCGATCTCGTTCCCGGCGGCTTCGCGCTGCTGCCGACCATGGGCGGCCAGACCGCGCTCAACTGCGCGCTTTCGCTGCGCCGCCAAGGTACGCTTGCCAAATTCGACGTCGAGATGATCGGCGCCACCGCCGAAGCCATCGACAAGGCGGAGGATCGCGGCCGTTTTCGCGAGGCGATGACCCGGATCGGGCTGGAAACTCCACGTTCGATGCAGACCAAGACGCTTCCCGATGCATTGCGCGCGCTCGATGATATCGGACTGCCGGCGATCATCCGGCCGTCCTTCACGATGGGCGGTACCGGTGGCGGCATCGCCTACACCAAAGCCGAGTTCATCGAAATCGTCGAACGCGGCATCGACGCCTCTCCCACCGACGAAGTGCTGATCGAGGAATCCGTACTCGGCTGGAAAGAGTTCGAGATGGAGGTCGTGCGCGACAAACGCGACAATTGCATCATCATCTGCTCGATCGAGAACCTCGATCCGATGGGGGTGCATACCGGCGATTCCATTACGGTGGCCCCGGCGCTGACGCTGACCGACAAGGAATACCAGATTATGCGCGACGCCTCGCTGGCGGTGCTGCGCGAGATCGGCGTCGAAACCGGCGGCTCCAATGTGCAGTTCGGCGTAAATCCCGCCGATGGCCGCATGGTCGTGATCGAAATGAACCCGCGGGTGTCGCGCTCCTCGGCACTGGCGTCAAAGGCCACGGGTTTCCCGATCGCCAAGGTGGCCGCCAAACTTGCGGTGGGCTACACCCTCGACGAGATCGCCAACGACATTACCGGCGGCGCCACGCCGGCTTCGTTCGAGCCAACCATCGATTACGTCGTCACCAAGATTCCAAGGTTTGCATTTGAGAAATTCCCGGGGGCCTCGACCACCCTGACCACCTCGATGAAATCGGTCGGCGAAGTGATGGCGATCGGCCGCACTTTTCAGGAAAGCCTGCAAAAAGCGCTGCGCGGTCTTGAAACCGGACTGACCGGGCTCGACGAGATCGAGATCGAAGGCCTTGGTCGCAGCGATGACAAGAACGCAATCCGTGCCGCGCTGGGCACGCCGACGCCGAACCGCATCCTGCAGGTGGCTCAGGCGATGCGGCTCGGCTGGACTGACGAGGAGATCTTCACGTCCTGCAAGATCGATCCCTGGTTCCTCGCTGAGATGCGGGGCATCGTGGAGATGGAGAGTAAGATCAAATCCAGTGGGCTGCCGGGAAACGCATTTGGAATGCGCAGCCTGAAGGCAATGGGATTTTCCGACGCGCGGCTCGCGGTGCTCGCGGACAAATCGGAAGCCGACGTCACTGCAAAACGCCACGCGCTCGGGGTGAGACCAGTGTTCAAGCGCATCGACACCTGCGCTGCCGAATTCGCCTCGCCCACCGCCTACATGTATTCGACCTACGAATCTCCTTTCGCGGGCAACGCGGCCGACGAAAGCGCCCCGTCCGAGAACAAGAAGGTGATCATTCTGGGCGGCGGACCTAACCGGATCGGTCAGGGAATCGAATTCGACTATTGCTGCTGCCACGCCTGCTTCGCGCTGCACGACGTCGGCTATGAGACCATTATGATCAACTGCAATCCGGAAACCGTGTCGACTGACTACGACACCGCGGACCGGTTGTACTTCGAGCCGCTGACGGCGGAAGACGTGCTCGAGATCATTACGACCGAACGAAGCAAGGGCACCCTGCACGGTGTGATCGTGCAGTTCGGCGGACAAACCCCGCTGAAACTTGCGCGCGCGCTGGAAGCGGCCAATGTGCCGATCCTCGGCACCTCGCCCGACGCGATCGATCTGGCCGAAGACCGCGATCGTTTCAAGCGCGTGCTGGACAGGTTGCATCTGAAGCAGCCGAAGAACGGCATTGCCTATTCGGTCGAGCAGGCGCGCCTGGTAGCCGCCGATCTCGGGCTGCCACTGGTGGTACGTCCGTCCTACGTGCTCGGCGGCCGCGCGATGCAGATTATCCGCGAGGAGAACCAGCTCAGCGATTACCTGCTCGGCACCTTGCCGGAGCTGGTGCCCGCCGATGTCAAGGCGCGATATCCGAACGATAAGACCGGGCAGATCAACACGGTGCTCGGCAAGAACCCGCTGCTGTTCGACCGCTATTTGTCGGACGCTATCGAGATCGACGTCGACTGCCTCTGCGACGGCAAGGACACTTTCATCGTCGGCATCATGGAGCATATTGAGGAAGCCGGCATTCACTCCGGCGATTCCGCCTGTTCGCTGCCGCCGCATTCACTCGACGGCCAGATGATTTCCGAACTGGAGCGGCAGACCCGCGAGCTGGCGCTCGGTCTCGACGTGGTCGGATTGATGAACGTGCAATACGCCATCAAGGATGGCGAAATTTACGTGCTTGAAGTTAATCCCCGGGCATCCCGCACCGTCCCATTTGTTGCCAAAGTGATCGGCATGCCGGTGGCGAAGATCGCGGCGCGACTGATGGCCGGAGAGAAGCTTGCCGACTTTAATTTGAAGAAGCCCAAGCTCGGCCATGTAGGCGTCAAGGAATCCGTGTTTCCTTTTGCGCGCTTCCCCGGCGTCGACACGGTGCTTGGGCCGGAGATGCGATCGACCGGCGAAGTGATGGGCATCGATCGCTCGTTCGAAGTCGCCTTTGCAAAAAGCCAGATCGGCGGCGGCACCCGTGTGCCGCGCAAGGGTACAGTATTCGTTTCCGTCCGCGATATCGACAAGACCCGCATTGCCGAAGCGGTGCGGCTGCTGTCAGCTGTCGGATTCAAGGTGATGGCGACCTCGGGGACCCAGCGCTTTCTTACCGAGTCCGGAGTGCCAACGGAGAAGGTAAACAAGGTGCTGGAGGGACGGCCGCATATTGTCGACGCTATCATGAACGGAGACATTCAGCTCGTCTTCAATACCACCGAAGGACCGCAGGCGCTGGCCGATAGCCGCTCGTTGCGACGAGCTGCCCTCTTGCATAAAGTGCCATATTACACCACTCTTTCAGGTGCCGTAGCGGCAGCGCAGGGCATCCGCGCCTATCTGGGCGGGGACCTTGAGGTCCGCACGCTGCAGAGTTATTTTTCCGAAACCTGATCGTTTTGGCCGTGTGGTTCTCCGGCAAGCGATTGGCAATGAGTGCCCTCGCGTCTGGGAACCCGCCAGTCGGGAGGGTGTTCTGTTTCGGCGTTTGTGCGTACCGCGGATTGGTCCGCATGATGTTGAAGGACGATGGAGATGATGGAAAAGGTTCCGATGACCGCGGGTGGCTACGCCGCCCTTGAGGTCGAATTGAAGCAGCGCCAATCGGTGGAGCGCCCGCGCATCATCGAGCATATCGCGGAAGCGCGCACGCACGGCGATCTTTCGGAGAACGCGGAATATCACGCGGCGAAAGAAGAACAATCCCACAACGAAGGCCGCATCGCCGAGTTGGAGGACAAGCTTGCGCGTGCCGATGTGATCGACATCAGCAAGCTGTCCGGCGACACCATCAAATTCGGCGCCACCGTCACGCTGGTCGACGAGGACACCGACAAGAAAGCGGTGTGGCAGATCGTCGGCGAGCCAGAGGCCGACGCCAAGAAGGGCCGCATCTCCATTACTTCGCCGCTGGCCCGCGCGCTCATCGGCAAGAAAAAAGGCGCGTCTGTCGAAGTCATGGCGCCCGGCGGCGCCAAGGCCTATGAGATCACCAAGGTCGAGTGGCGCTAGGCGTTCTTAATTCGCTCAAGCCGACAAGAGGCCGGGACAATGTCCTGGCCTTTCTCTTTGGCTCCGGCAATTCGCCGACGATGCTGCACGCTCGGAGTCCGCGTCAGTTTTTCGACATCAACAGTGCCACCATCGGTTCGGCGGGACGCAACATCGACGCTGCATCAAACCTCAATTGTGGAAAGTCGCCCGAACGAATGAGGCGCGATCACACCGCGCTGACAAAATTGTGAGTTGGCACTCCTCCAGGGCCGGTAATAGACAGTCATCGAGATAGTTATATCTTATAATCAACCTGACAAAGGCACTCACTCGATGAATTCGGACAGCCTCACTACGGTCTGGGCGCCGCGCGCTCTTGGCGTTCTCAGCGTTCTGCGCATCTTCACCGGGCTGGATTTGCTTCAGCATGGCACCGGAAAAATTCTCGGCTTCCCCATCGTTCCGATGTTCGCAAACGTCCAGATCAATTCGCTGGCCGGGGTGGGTGGGTTGATCGAACTGATTGGCGGATTCCTGTTTATGATCGGCCTGTTCACGCGGCCAGTCGCTTTCATTCTTTCCGGCTTCACTGCAGCGGCCTACTTTATCGCGCACGCCGGCAAAGGATTCTATCCGGTATTGAACGGCGGCGAGCTTGCCGCGTTGTTTTGCTTCGTTTTCCTCTATTTCGCGGTTGCCGGGGGCGGCGTATGGAGCGCCGACGCACTGATCAAGCGTGCATGACCATTTGACGACGCATCGCAAACACGGGCACATTTGAGACCGGAATGGCTCCTGGTGGCTACGGTGTTTGTGTTTGAGATAATTGGTTGATCGAGCATTCGAAGGAGATTTCACATGAAGCCCAGCACGGTTTGGGCGCCGCGTGTTCTCAGCGTGTTGCGGATTGTCCTCGGTCTGGTCCTGCTTCAATACGGTCTGGCCAAACTGTTCGGCTGGCCGCCCGTCGAGATATTTAAGAATGTCAGGTGGAATTCGCTGTTTGGCATCGCCGGCATTTTCGAACTAGTTGGCGGCGCGCTGCTCTTGCTGGGCCTGTTCACGCGGCCGGTCGCATTCATCCTTTCCGGGGAGATGGCGGCAGCCTATTTCATTGGACATTTGCGGCACAGCTTCCTTCCGATTCTCAACGAAGGCGATCTTGCCGTCAGCCTGTGTTTTGCCTTTTTCTACCTTGCGTTTGCCGGCGGTGGCCCTTGGAGCCTCGATGCGATGATCGGCAGGACTGTCGTTCAGCCAGAATGAACAGTCAGAACTCCTTGCCGATCAGTCGATCGATCGAATAGCGGCCGCCACCCTTGAAAAAGATCCCAATGCAAAGGAGCAGCCAGAGTAGCGCGAACTCGTATCCACGGACGGTCCAGAAGTACCCGAACTGCCATTGGAAAAGCAGGACAATGACCAACATTTCGATTCCGATCGCCGCCGCCGCGATCCGGGTGAAGAGTCCAATGGCAAGGCAAACAGCCGCGACACTCTCCACAAAATAGGTGAGGTAAGCCAATGCCTCCGCAAACGGCAGCCCCTTCGCAGCAATGTTTGGGGCAAATTTGGAAATCGGGACGGTAAGGATCTTCTGTACTCCGTGCGGTACCAGAATCGCACCGGTCACGAACCGCATGAAGGCGTAGGAAAACGGAGAAAATCTCTGGTAGAGGCCCGCGAGACCCGGAAAAATAAGCTTCGGTTCACCGCGTGCCGTCATCGCGTGCTCCCGTTTTATGCCCTGACATCGCGGCATCTTATTTCAACACAGCTCGATGGTTTTTATTCCAAAATAATGTGTTTCCTGGGCAGCAGCTTGACCCTTGATTTGCCCTGCTTCGCTTCGTTCGATTCCCCTGCCCCCAGCGTTGCGATTGCGACGGCCGAAGGTCACCGGGACGCGTTCACTTCCAGCGGCACCGCGGCCTCATATTTGGAATTGTGCAGCACCAGTGAGGTTCTGACGTTGCGCACATGGGGCGCCGCCGTCAGATGGGTGACGAAATCCTGAAATGTCGCCATGTCGGGCGCCACGCATTTCAGAATGAAATCGACCTCCCCCGACAGCATCCAGCATTCGCGGACCAGCGGCTCGGCACGGACGAATTCCTCGAACGCGCGCAAGTCGGCATCGGCCTGACTGGACAGATGCACGGAAGCAAACACAGTTACATCGAAGCCGAGCCGCCGCGGATCCAGCAGCCCGCGATAACCCTGGATATAACCGTCTTGCTCCAGGCTCCTTACCCGGCGCAGGCAGGGAGGCGGAGAGATCCCCACCCGTTTGGCTAATTCGACATTGGTGATTCGGCCGTCGGCCTGAATTTCGCTCAGGATTTTGAGGTCGATCTGGTCAAGGTTCTTCGACACGGCGATGCGGGATCCTGGATGCGAAAGCTGCGGGTAGCAACACTCATAGCCCAGCTTGCGCCCTTTGCGCAATTTTATTGCGCGTGCGCTGCGCCATTTCGAGCATTTTCGGGAAAAATCGCCGAGATGGATTGCAATTCTTGCATAGCTCGCCAGATGCCTTAAACTTGGATTTGACACTTTCCGCCGCGCGGCCAACGCCTTCCGGCGCATTTCGCACGATCACCGATCAATTCGATTACGAGACGGACGTTCTATGCCTGCGCCCATCCATGCCAAGGTCGTCATCGTCGGTTCCGGACCTGCTGGCTACACCGCCGCCATTTATGCCGCCCGCGCCATGCTCGAACCGGTGCTGATCCAGGGCATCCAGCCTGGCGGCCAACTCACCATCACCACCGACGTAGAAAACTATCCCGGTTTTGCCGATGTCATCCAGGGCCCGTGGCTGATGGAGCAAATGGAGAAGCAGGCAGCCCATGTCGGCACCAAGATCGTCACCGATCTCGTCACCAAGCTCGAGCTCGCTCATCAGCCGTTCCGGCTGACTTGCGACAGCGGCGATACCTACCTGGCCGAGACCGTGATCCTCGCCACCGGCGCGCAGGCACGCTGGCTCGGCACGCCCTCGGAAGAAAAGTTCAAGGGCTTTGGCGTCTCGGCTTGCGCCACCTGCGACGGATTCTTTTATCGCGGTAAGCAGGTGATCGTGGTCGGCGGTGGCAATACCGCGGTCGAGGAAGCGCTCTTTCTAACCAACTTCGCGTCTCAAGTGACGATCGTTCATCGCCGCGACCATTTCCGCGCCGAGCGCATCCTGCAGGATCGTTTGTTCAAGAATCCGAAGATCAAGGTAGTGTGGGACAGCGCGATCGACGAGATCTGCGGCGCGGAGAGCCCCGCCAAGGTCACCCATGTCCGGCTGAAGAACGTCAAATCCGGTGCGCTGACCGAGCTCCCGGCCGACGGCGTCTTCATCGCGATCGGGCACGCGCCGGCGACTGAATTGATCGTGGGGCAGATCAAACTGAAGCCATCCGGCTATGTCGAAGTGGCGCCGAACTCGACGGCAACCTCGGTGCCTGGCGTCTTCGCCGCAGGCGATGTCGCCGATGAAACTTACCGGCAGGCAGTAACGGCCGCAGGGCTGGGCTGCATGGCTGCCCTAGAAGCCGAACGTTTCCTCGCATTGCGCGCGAGCGAACGTGCGGCGGCGGAATGACAATGGCTCGAAATCGCGACGGATTTACCGACATGGATTGGGATAAGCTGAAGGTGTTTCACGCTGCGGCCGAAGCGGGAAGCTTCACGCATGCCGGCGAGCAGCTGGGCCTGTCGCAATCGGCCGTTTCGCGCCAGGTCAGCGCGTTGGAGCAGGAGCTTTCAGTTTCGCTGTTTCACCGTCACGCGCGCGGTCTCATCCTCACCGAACAGGGCGATCTCTTATTCCGCACCGCCCATGACGTGTTCATGCAGCTGCAGGCGGCGCGGGCGAAGCTCACCGACAGCCGCGAGCGGCCGAGCGGCGATCTCAAGATTACCACCACACCCGGTGTCGGCATCAACTGGCTGATTCCACGGTTGGGTGAATTCACGGCGCTGTATCCGGAGATCCGGATTTCGCTGATCGTCACGGACGAGGAGCTCGACCTCTCGATGCGGGAAGCCGATGTGGCGATCCGCACCCGCAAGCCGACCCAGCCCGACCTGATCCAGCGCAAACTGTTCGCGATGGGCTTCCACGCTTATTGCTCGCCGGAATACATCAAGCGCTTCGGTACGCCGCGCACGCTCGACGAACTCGATGCCCATCGAATCATCACGCTGAGTGATGGACAGGTGGCGCCGCATTTGCAGAACCGTAATTGGCTGGTCGAGGCGGGCCGCAATGGCTCCGGCCCGCGCGAAGCCTATTTCAAGGTCAACAATATTCTTGGCCTCGTGCGCGCATGCCAGCAGGGGCTCGGGATCGCGGCGCTGCCGGACTATCTGGTCGAGGAAAATAATCGGCTGGTGCAGTTGTTCGGCGAATCAGATTCGATCCAGCTCGACACCTATTTCGTCTATCCGGAAGAGTTGAAAACGGTGGCGCGGGTGCAGGTTTTCCGCGACTTCGTGGTGAGCAAAGCCCAGCGCTGGCCGTCATGATTCTGCTTCTCTAAAGCCCCCGATCTCCGCATGACTGACATGCTTCCGGGGCGCTTGCTGCGACGTACTCACGCGGACCATAATGCTTGCACGCTGAGCGTTCGCGTTGCGCATCTGTCCCCCTCCTCCAGTAGCGCGAAGGCTCAGTAATCCCTCTTGGAAGGTGATTGTGTCGGCCTCACGTGGCCAATGCCTTAAGCCGGGCTCTTTGGAGCCCGGCTTTTTTTCGCGCGGTTTTCAACGCCTCATCCTGAGCGAGCGGCGCATCGCGCGGCGCCTCGAAGGATGACCGGGCCACATACCTCGAGATGCGCATTCCGCGCTGTTCAGCATGAGATCCGTTCGGCTGGGACTCCGGCGACGATAATAAATTTCAAAGTTCGGCACGCGACAAGCGCAGCGCGTTGCCGATCACGCTGACGGACGACAGTGCCATCGCCGCGGCCCCGACCATCGGCGAGAGCAGGATGCCGAACACCGGATAAAGCACGCCGGCCGCGATCGGTACACCCAGTGCGTTGTACAGGAACGCGAAGGCCAGGTTCTGGCGGATGTTGCGCATGGTCGCGACCGAAAGCCGCCGCGCTCGCACAAGCCCCAGGAGGTCACCTGTCAGCAGCGTGATTCCAGCGCTTTCGATCGCGATGTCGGTGCCGCCGCCCATCGCGATTCCGATATCCGCGGCAGCGAGCGCCGGCGCATCATTGACACCATCACCCACCATGGCCACGCGGCGGCCCTGCCGCCGGAGCCGCTGCACCACTTCGCTCTTGCGTTCGGGCAATATTCCCGCCTCGATCTCGTCGATGCCGAGCTTGTTGGCCACCGCGCGGGCGGTGGTGAGATTATCGCCAGTTAGCATCACCACATGCAGACGATCTGCACGCAGTGCATCAAGCGCGGGTTGCGCCGACGGCTTGATCGGATCGGCGATCGCGATCACGCCGGCAGCGCGGCCCTCCAGCGATACAAAGATCGCGGTGGCGCCCTGCTCTCGCATGGCCTCCGCCGCGCGATCGAGACCAGCTGTGTCGACGTTCAGCTCCGCCATCAGCATCGCGTTGCCGAGCGCGACCTTGCGGCCGCTTACGATTCCAGTCGCGCCCTTGCCGCTGGGCGAGGCAAAGTCGCTGGCACTGCCCAGTTGCAAACCGCGCTCGCTGGCGGCACGGAGGATCGCGTGGGCCAGCGGATGCTCGCTGCCGCGTTCGACGCTGGCCGCGAGTTGTAGCAGGTCATTTTGCTCGACGCCCTCCACTGGAATGATCGAGACCACCATGGGTTTGCCTTCGGTCAGCGTGCCGGTCTTGTCGATCACGACGGTATCGATGTTCTCGAATCGCTGCAGCGCCTCCGCGTCCCGGATCAGAATGCCGGAACGCGCGCCGCGCCCGATGCCGACCATGATCGACATCGGCGTGGCCAGTCCGAGCGCGCATGGACAGGCGATGATCAATACCGTCACCGCCGCGACCAGCCCGAACGTAAAGCGCGGCTCCGGCCCGAATTTACTCCAGGCAACGAACGCCAGCACCGCCGCCGCGATCACCGCCGGCACGAACCAGCCGGCCACTTGATCGGCCAGCCGCTGAATCGGGGCGCGCGAGCGCTGCGCCCGCGCGACCATATCGACGATCCGGGCAAGCATGGTGTCACGCCCGACCTTGTCGGCGCGCAGCACCAGTCCGCCGCTCTGGTTGACGGTGCCTCCGATCACGCGCGCGCCCGCGGCTTTGGAGACCGGCATCGACTCGCCCGTCACCATGGATTCATCGACGGCGGAACGGCCCTCGACAACGACCCCGTCGACCGGAATCTTTTCGCCGGGGCGTACCCTCAAGCGATCGCCCGCCGCGATCGCATCGATCGCTACATCCTCATCGCCACGCTCCGTGATCCGCCTGGCGGTTTTCGGAGCAAGCCCGAGCAACGCGCGAATCGCTCCAGAGGTGCGCTGGCGCGCCCGCAACTCCAGCACCTGCCCGAGCAGCACCAGCACCGTAATGACGGCGGCCGACTCGAAATACACCGCGACCATGCCGTGCCTGTCGCGGAATGCCGGCGGAAACCAGTGCGGTGCGAGCGTGCCCACGGCGCTGTAGATGTAGGCCACGCCGGTGCCCATCCCGATCAGGGTGAACATGTTCAGGCTGCGGTTCACCAGCGAGCGCCAGCCGCGCGCAAAGAACGGCGCACCCGCCCACAGCACCACCGGCGTGGCGAGCGCGAACGAAGTCCAGTTCGACCATATCGGGAGATGCCATAAACCGAGGTGCCCACTCATCTCGATCGCGAACACCGGGAGCGTCAGCACCAGCGCGATCCAGAACCGCCAAGTCATATCCGCCAGTTCGGGATCGGGCGCATCGTCGAGGGAGACCTGCTCGGGCTCCAGTGCCATGCCGCAGATGGGACACGCGCCGGGACCGACCTGCCTCACTTCCGGATGCATCGGGCAGGTGTAGATGGTGCCCGCCGCAGCCGCCGGCTCGGGTTCTTTCGGCTGCAGGTACTTTTCCGGCTCGGCTTCGAACCGCTCGCGGCAGCGCTGCCCGCAAAAAAAGTACTCGTGACCGCGATAAGAGAAGCGGTGTTTCGCGGTGTCGCGATTGACGGTCATGCCGCAAACCGGATCGATGGCCGCGTTGACGTCGGCGCTATGAGACGCCGACGAATTCAGCTGGTGATCCCTGTGCTGCGACAATGAAGCCATCCCGGTACTTGAACCCCATACCCCCAGGGGGTATATGAACACTATGCGAGCCGAGATCAAGACATCCTGCCTGAAAAGGCTGAAACGCATAGAAGGCCAGATCCGTGGCGTCGCCGGTATGGTGGAGGATGACCGTTACTGCATCGACGTGGTGACGCAGATCGGGGCGGCAAAGGCGGCACTCCGTCGGGTCGAGGAAGAGATCCTGCGCGACCATGTGGCCCATTGCGTTGAGCACGCGATCACTTCCGGCGACCGGGCAGACCAGCGTCGCAAGATCGCGGAGTTGATGGATGTGATCGGCCGCGCCGATCGTTAAGCATTCAAGGCAGGCCGCCTGGTTAAGGCGCGATGATCACCGCCCTTCAAATCCAAGGCGCGGGGCCGCGCAAAATTTAAAACTTGAGACGTATTGAAAGCCCCAACATCTGGAATGAGGGGGAAAATGATCAGCCAAGCCATTCGCCGCGGCATTATGCCGGTTGCCTGCCGCCCTGAGCGAATTCAGGACCTTCTGATCGTCTCATCGTTCGGCCTGTGGGCGTTGCTGTTGGGGCTCGCGCCGGTGCTGGTGTTCGGCTTGCTGATGCGAAGCTGACAACAGCGCCAGGCCCGGCTTGGTTAAGTCCCGGTTGCACCTGTCTTCAAATGCGAGAGAAATCGCGACCGGCTTTTTAAAATTCGAGCGCTATCCGTGTTCAGGCAAATAGAGAACGCGGGGGCGCGCGCCGTGAACAACAACCAGAATCCTGCATTGCCTGACGAACGGGGCTTCACCACCGAAGACATTGTGTGGGCGCTCGGGATTTGGACGGTGATCCTGGGTCTGTCCCCGGTGATCGTGTTTTACATGCTGATGGTCGGTTAGCTTGTCCTTCTGACGCCTTTTCCTCACGCAAACCGACGTCGACTTCGTCGAAAACGCTCTAAAACCGTCCATCCCGAACACGTCAACGTCATCCCCGCGTAACGGCTTGGACCGTTACGCGGGGATGACGTTTGAGAGCAGAGAAACGGGCGAATCCACCGCGCGCTGTTGGAGTTGCGCGCGGCCTGTTACGCCGCCTGCTTGTGCATCGCGCCGGTCGCCGAGACCGATCCGCGGATTGCCCTGACTGACCGCTCGATCGCTGCCCACAGCCGGCCAATTTCCGCCGCCGCCCGGCCTTCGGCATAATATTCGCGCGCGCCTTCGCCGTGGCTCAGCGCCATCAGCAGGTCGGCGCGGTTGGTGATCTGGCCGCCCCACACCGGCGCACGGAACTTGGCCAGCGATTCGCGGGCGATGGTCACGATCGGGCTTTCTGCTTCGTCCCGGCGCGCGGGTGCGCCATTGAGCACTACAGCATAGGGCTTGCGCGCGGCGCGGCAGGTCTGAATCGTTTCCTGCACAGCGTTGACGTCGAACACGCCGGGCCGGGCCGGAATGATGACCATGGTTGCGTTCCTGATCGAATCCTCAACGACGGCCGACAGATTCGGCGGGGTGTCGATGAAAACCCATTCGAAACCATCACGCCTTGCGGCGGCCACAATCCCGCCAACCGAATTCACCGCAGTCTTGATTGATGGTTCGTTGGTCCCGCGCAGCTTGTGCCACAGCGTCAGCGACCCCTGGGGATCCGCGTCGACCAGCAGACACGGCTTGGTCGTTTTATGGACATGCGCCGCGAGATGAGCGGCAAGGGTGCTCTTCCCCGATCCGCCTTTACGCGATGCGAAAACAATGACGTTCATACCGTGGCCTCCAGATTGACCTAGAAGCCGAAAATGAATCACCGCGCTGATTCGTTAAAGAAAAATTTACAACCAAATGTGGCAAAGCCCCGATTTAGTCGTTGCGGTGGGCTTTTGAGTCACACTTTGGCGCACGGGAGAGGTCAGAGCGCGAAATAGAATCGACAACAATGGTCGGTTGCGAGGGCGGAGCGCGGCGACGCAATCCCGTCTTTATGTCGCTCGATGGAATGGAGGCGCTCAAAATCGAATCTCGAGACTGGACTTAAGTCCCGATCAATCATCGTCCCTTCTGGACTTCCGCTTTTTTGCTTCCGGCTTGATGCTCATCGGCCTTCCGGCGACGGGGGTGAGCTCGGGTTCGGCTTTCACGAAAGCGCGGCAGCCTGGGCTGAGATGCGACCTGTTCCTGACCATGCACATCGTGACACGATCGATGTCCGGAATTTCGGAGCCGCAAAGCCGAAACGCATCGCCGCTGCACGCCTGTTCCTGCTCTTGCGTGTAAGCCTGCCCTGCAGCTGGCCATATCAATACCGCGATCACCGCGCTCAACATCAGGCCGAGCTGGACATTCCTGGAGCGTGCAGACATTGCGAATCCCCCGAGTGTTGCTTTCGCCGAATTGTGAGTGAAGCGCTTGGGAATGGCAAGAACGACAGCACGTCCCAACGCAAACCGTCGTGGAAATCCCCACGTGCGGTTGGAAAGCCACAAAGTGGAACCGCTGCGACAGTCAGCTCGCAGACTGCTTCGCTTGCGATCGAGACATCTGGGCCGGTTGCGCTGCTCGTTTCATTTGATGGCGGCTGTCCGCGCGAACGTAGTAGCGGGCGCCAATCGTCCCACTCAAGGCGATGGGGTGAGCCCCTCAAGGCAAGCTGGCCGCGTTCGATCCTATCAGTGAAGACGACCAGATTGGAGCATTCCCGAATACGGATCACAGGCCGGAAATCCTTGGCTACTCCATGGTCTGGCGAGCGCGACGAGATGAGCTACAGGTCGGCCAGGCTGGCCGTGACCGCTTCCTCATTCCATTCGATGCCGACGCCAGGCACGTCTCGAATGTGAAGCAATCCTTCCCGAATTGGATACGGCTTTTGCAAAATGGGGTCAGCCCAATCCTGCCACTCCAACCAATGCGCCGTCTCGGTGACGCGCATCACGTGGGCCGCGACCTCCGGATAGAGATGTGTAGACATCGGCACCCCGGCCGCGCCGGCCAAAGCCGATGCCCTTAACCAGCCGGTCACGCCGCCAATCCGCATGAAATCCGGCATCACCAGGTCGCACGCTTTTCTCTGCAGCGCGGTGTGCAAATCGCGCGGGCCATAGAAATTTTCGCCGATCTGAATCGGGGTGTTTAGTTCGGCCGTCAACTGAGCATAGCCGTCCAGATTGTCATACACGATCGGCTCCTCGATCCATGCCAGACCCTCGTCATCGATCATGTGGCACCGCTGCAGGGCTTCGCCGATGTGCAGGCCCTGATTGAAATCCGCCATCAACTCGATGTCCTCGCCGACAGCCGTCCTGACGGCAGCGATCGCAGCGATATCATCGCTGGCACGTTCGCGGCCGAGCCGCAGTTTCAGTGCGGTGAAGCCTCCCTCGTCGCGCAAAGCGATCGCGTCCTCGGCGAGAGCTTCGGGCGGCTGCAGCCATAGTCCGTTGCTGTTGTAGGATCTCACCGGCCCGACCGAACCGCCCAGCAAAACGCAGAGCGGCACGCCGGCCGCCTTTGCCAGCGCGTCCCAGGCGGCCATGTCTAGTCCGGAGACCGCGATCATGGAAAGTCCCTGATAGCCGACAAAGTGCAGCGACTTGCGCGCGAGATCGTAGAGCTCGACCGGCGCGACGCGCCGCCCTTTGAGCATCGCGCCGAAATCTTCCAGCGCCGGGACCAGGTATCTCATCGTCTTTGGTGTATAGGGCTCAAGATAGCTCCGGCCGACGATCCCTTCTTCGGTGAAGAGGTCGATCAGGATCAATGGCCATTCCGTGATGGTCGCGATGCGCGCGACGACCGGCCGCTTCAGCTTGAGCAGGACCGCTCTTGCGCGAATGGATTTAAATGTGAGCGGAGCGAGCTGCATGGCAACCTCTCGTGTGGTCGGCAGGTTGAAGCTTGTCGGAGCGTCGAGGCTGAAGAAAGCCGCAAGCCGCATCAGGCAATGCAAAGATGCGGGGCATCATCATGCGCTAGACGCCGCACCAACGCGCCGCCAACCGGGAATATATCGAGGTCGCCTGCTGGATGCGCGCGACGGAACAATATTCATCGGTTTGATGCGCCTTCGCCGCCTCTCCGGGTCCGAGAATGATTGTCGGCGGATGGCCGAACGCCGGCGTAAGAACCGAAGCATCCGTGAAATAAGGCGCGGTCTGCGGGGATGATCCAGCATCCTCGCCCGTTATCTCCTCGACGACCTCGAGGACTTGCCTGATCCAGGAATGGTGCGGATCGGTCCAGACCGAGCCAACATCGACAATCGGCTCCAGCGAAACATCCTCGCCAAGCTCGGCGCGAAGATGCTCGCTGATCCGCGAATGCGATAGGCCGGGAATGCTGCGAATATCGATCCCGATTTCGGCGCGGTCGGGCACCGAATTGACGTTGAGGCCGGCGTGAACAGTGCCGACGTTGAGAGTCGGCGAACCCAGATGCTGGTGCGGCGCGACGTTGAACTGAAACTTCTCCAGGATCGTCAGCGCGCGAGCGGCCTTGTAAGCCGCGCTTACACCGAGATGCGGCATCGAACCATGGGCCGTAACCCCGGTCATGATCGCGCGCAGCCACAGCGCGCCTTTATGCCCGACCACAGCACGGTTCGAGGTCGGCTCAGCCACGACGATCGCCCCGGCGCGTCCGAGAACTCCCGCGCGCGCCAGATTGTAGGCGCCTTCGCAACCGATTTCCTCGCCCGCAGTGATCACGAGCACAACGCCGCTTGTCTCGCGCAACTGAGCGGCCATTTCGCAAATCGGGGCCACGAACGCAGCGACGCCGCACTTCATGTCGGTTGTGCCCCGGCCATAGAGCTTGCCATCGACAATGTCGCCCGCGAACGGATCAAAATTCCAGCGAGCATTACCGAGCGGAACGGTATCGACATGGCCGGTGAAGCAAAGCGGCGGCTTTTCGCCCGTGCCGCCGATCCGGGCGATCAGGTTAGCCCGGTCCTCACCGAAGCCGTGCACGGACGTCGCGAGGCCCGAGGCTGCCAGAATCTTCTCGAGGTGCTTGATGCAGGCGAGCTCGCGACCGGGCGGATTGATCGTGTTGAACGCGACCAGCTCGCGCGAAAGTTCGACGGGATCGATGGGCATGATTTAAGTACCGACAGCGTGGACATGAACATTATACTCAGCGTAAAGTCGTCTGGTAAATCGCTGTCGAGCTTTCAAGCGCCATCCGTTGGCGGCAAAAGTCCCACAGAGCTGTCGCGCAATTGCAGCAGTATGGCTTTATCCATCCCTCGAAAAGTCATCAAGAGATCGACCGGCATGTTGGCATCCAGTTGGCAGCGAATTTTTGACCCGTGGGTAAGAGGACCATCACGCGTGGACTGAAGCGGCGATCGACTCGGCGGCGGCTGAGGATTATCTAAAGCGCCGAAATAACTCAAAATGAAGAGCGGTAGTGGCGTCATCAGACATACAGCGTTCATTTCGCGATCTTACTGATGCCGAGCTGGCTGACCTAGAGAGGGCATCTGCTCTCCTTAAGGCTGGTTGGACCGGTAGCTTCGGGTGGGATGAGTTGCTGCGGTCCGATCGGATTGTCATCGTTTCTGAGGCCGGCGCGGGCAAGACTTACGAGTGCCAGGCGCAACAGGCCAAGCTCTGGAAGGCTGGCGCGCCCGCTTTTTTTCTAGAGCTAGCGACGTTGGCCGGAAGCTCGGTCCGAGAGATGCTTACGCCGGAGGAAGAAAAACGGTTTGATGGTTGGCTACGGTCGCAATCCGAGGTCGCGATATTTTTCTTGGACTCGATAGACGAGTTGAAGCTCACTCTCGGCTCGTTCGATCAGGCGTTGACGCGGCTTGGCAAAGCGCTGGCGGGCCAACTCGGTCGCGCGCGCATCGTAGTTACGACTCGACCCGTTCCCGTTGATCGAGAGCTGATTGCGAAGCGCTTGCCCATCCCGCCTTCGGCTGAAGCTGCACCCAGCGCGGAAGCCTTTGCTGACATTGTGATGGGCCTGGCAAAGAAAAAGACCCCGGAGCATACAAAGCCGAAGGCATGGCGCAATGTGGGCCTCCTGCCGCTCTCGTGCGAACAGATAAGTGATTTTGCTGTGCTCCAGGGCATTTCGGATCCTGACCTGCTTCTTGCCGACATCCGCGAGCGCGAGGCTGAAGATTTCGCAGAGCGCCCACAGGATTTGATTGAGCTTTGCACGGATTGGCGTGAGCACCGTCGCATTCGGTCCCACCGCGAGCAAGTGGAGACAAATATCGCAACAAAATTGAAGCCGAGCACGGAGCGCAGCGAACGAGCAGAACTTTCGCAAGCTACGGCAATCGAAGGTGCGAGCCGGTTGGCGTTGGCAGCGATGCTGACTCGTAAACTCACTTTGCGCTACAGCGCCGAGACCGACAGAGTTCGCGCCAGCGAGGCAGCGCTTGATGTGTCCAAGATATTGACAGATTGGAGCGCAGAGACGCGAGCCACTTTGCTGGAGCGACCACTATTCGGCTTCGCAAGCTATGGCCGGGTACGCTTCCATCATCGTTCTGTCGTCGAATTTCTCGCCGCGAAGCGGCTTGACGAGCTACTTGCCCGCGGCATCTCTATCAAATCGATCAAACGGCTGCTTTTCACGGAAACGGCGCAAGGTGAAAGAATTGTCAGGCCCTCGATGCGTCCGGTTGCGGCATGGCTAGCTCTTTCTAGCGATACCATTTTTGACGATATTATTGCACTTGACCCGGCTGTCGTTCTTGATCACGGCGACCCGCATTCTCTGCGCCCGGCACAACGGAGCAGGGCTCTCGAAGCCTATGTTGGTCGCTATGGTGGTGGCGGCTGGCGTGGCTTGGGCACGCCAAGAATTCAGGTGCACCGATTCGCCTGTCCCGAGCTTTGTACAACCGTAAAACGGTTGTGGGTCACGCGGATCGAAAATCGAGAAGTCCGTGACCTACTGTTGGAGATGATTGCCGCCGGAAAGATCGACGGGTGCGCGGACATAGCACATTCGGTGGCTATGGACAGTACCTCAACGACCCACGAGCGTGGTGTTGCCATCGAATCTCTTTTGCAATTGAAGGATCCGCGCCTTGACGCGCTCTCAATGTCGCTCGAAGCTGACGTCGCTCGATGGCCGGACGCGATAGCGCTCTATGCGCTCGTCGCCTTGTTTCCCACTTACCTGCCGATTGCGCGACTGACAAACATACTGCGGAGGGTAAGAGAGAATAATCTTCCAGGCGGGGCCTTGAATTATCAGTTACCCCGCCAAATCGAGACCGCAAGCCTTTCCTCTGATTATCTCGATGAACTGCGCCGGGTACTGACGGCTTTGATCAGCGACGGCATAACCTGGGAGCACGAGAAAGAACCGCACCTTCGGACGAAACGGCCGGACCTCATCGCCGCGCTCGTTGCGATCTGCTGCAGGCAAGCCCTTGAGGGCATAAGAACTGAGCCTTGGATCTTGTCGACCTCGCTTGTGCTTCGCCTTTCAAAGGAAGATCATGCTGAAAGAGACGGCTTAACGGAACTGCGCCGCGCACTCGCGGGGATTTCCGCGGATAAGCGCGAGTTCGCATTTTGGAAGGCAGACGCCCAGCTACAGAGCCTTCACCAATCTAAAGACGCTTGGGACCGAGTTTTCTATCTCTTACGCCAGGGCGGCATTCAGCTCAGCGATGAAACCGACGCAGCCTGGGTTCGAAGGCGACTCTCCGATCCAAATGAGCCCCTACGCCATCGCGAAATGATGTTGTGGACGGAGATGCTGCTGCTGAATCAGGACGAGACGGACCGTCGAAAACTGGTCGAAGACCTGAAGTCATTCGTTGCCGACGCCCCCAGTCTTGTGATGATCCTTGAGAACCAGCTGAAATCTCAGGATCATGCCGCTCAATTGCGTCGAATGGAGGCGGAGAACGCAAAACGTGCCAAGCATGCCGAACGCCGCACAGCGAAGGCGCATGCAAGCTGGATGGCGTTTTGGCGCGAAATCGTGCGAGACCCAAACGCAGTCTTTGCAACGGATCGTGCCGAGAACACTGCTTGGAATCTTTGGCAAGCGCTTGATCGCTCGGGTCAGGAAAGCCGGGCCTCGGGATGGAATCGCGGATTCATCGAGGAGCAGTTTGGCAGGACGGTTGCCGATCGGCTTCGTGAAACCATGATGGCTGCATGGCGCAAGGATAAGCCAACACTTCGCAGCGAACGTCCCGATGGCAAGAAGGATACCTTTCTGCTCAAGTGGCAATTCGGCTTGGCAGGAATTGCGGCGGAGGCGGAAGACGCGAACTGGGCGAAGCATCTGATGGAGCAGGAAGCCGAACTGGCGTGTCGGTATGTTCCGATAGAGTTGAACGGCTTTCCGTCGTGGCTCGAAAGCCTTGCCGTCGAGCATCCCATGGCAGTGGATCACGTCCTTGGGCAAGAATTGAGTTCTTCTTTGCGGGAAGTAATGGACACCAATGCGTATTCAATCTTACTGCAGAATATAAGTCATGCATCTGCGATCATAGCGGCACTTTTCGTTCCCCGTATTCGCGCTTGGGTGGAGGAGATTGCGCAGGCTCATACTCGATCCAATAGTCCAGAATCTCAACAGAACCTCCGCCAAGCAATCGAAATCCTGGCGAAGAGCGGCAATGATGATGATCGCGCTTTTTTAGAGATGACGGCGACGCAACGTCTGGCCGATGGCATTGCGGTCCCCTTCGCAAAATTATGGCTGCCAGCTCTTCTGAATCTCAATCCGGTCGCCGGCGTCGAGGTGATTGAGAATGGGCTCAAGGACAGCACGGCGTCAAAGATGGGCGCGGGCGTGCAGTTGTTCGCGGGGCTTTTTGACCGCGATTACGGCGGTATTGGTTTTGCTCTGGAAGAGCCCGGATTTACCCCTTCCCTGCTGCTTCGTCTTCTCCGGCTTACATATCGACATGTTCGGATCGAAGACGACGCAAACCATGAGGGCGTCTATTCGCCCGATACACGAGACATCGCCGAGCGGGCACGGAACATGATTTTTGGCGCGCTGATGGCGACAGTTGGTTCCGACGGTTGGACGGCGAAGCTTAAAATGGCCGCCGATCCCTTGTTCGCGCACCTGAAGGACCGGGCCATAGCGCTAGCGCAGGAAAAGGCCGCCGAGGAGGCGGACAGCCTTGCCATTACCGAGGCCGAGTTCGCCATTTTGGATAGAACTGGGGAGTCACCGCCTTCGACACGTGAGGCGATGTTCGCACTCATGCGAGACCGGCTCGGCGATATCGATGATCTCTTACTGCAGGAAATCTCGCCCCGCGAGTTGTGGGCCAGCATTACCGATGAACATGTCATGCGGCGGGAATTGACGCGAGCTCTGCGAGACCGTGGAAATCAGAACTACACGATCGATCAGGAGTCGGTGACCGCAGATGAAAAGGAAACTGACATTCGTCTCCGATCGACTGACTCGAAGCAGCAAGGAGTCATCGAGCTCAAGCTTGCTGATGGGCGTACAGGCACCGATCTTTTCAATACTATCAAGGATCAGCTGCTGACGAAATATATGGCGCCGGAAGAATGTCGTGCAGGATGCCTTCTCGTAACCGTTGCCACTGACCGGCAATGGGATCATCCCAAAACCGGCAAGAGGATTGGTTTCGAGGAGCTGATAGAGATGCTGAATGAAGAAGCGGAACGGCTCTCGGACGAGCTTGGCGGTGCCGCAAAACTCATGGCCAGAGGATTGGACCTTCGGCCGCGGCTAGCAACGGAACAGGCGGCCCGCGCACGGAAAGCTCATTAGCCCATCTGCCCTTCATGCGCGGACGCGCAAGGGTTGGGCCGGAGGCGGGAGCTGCGCCGACGCTCGTACTATTGATTTCTGTTGGTACAGTTGGGTGGGCTCGAACCACCGACCTCCTGTTCCACAGACAG
>NZ_DATEPI010000113.1:0-9263 GCF_035273305.1 Bradyrhizobium sp.
GAAGCGCGCCTTTTTCAAGCGCCTCGTCGGTGCTTGAAAGGTGGCGAAATCAGAGCAATTTCCCCATCGCCACGGCGGTGTCCGCCATCCGGTTGGAAAAGCCCCATTCATTATCGTACCACGACATTACTCGCACCAGCGTGCCGTTCTGCACCTTGGTCTGGTCCATGTGGAGTGTGGAGGAATGTGGGTCGTGATTGAAATCGATCGAGACGTTGGGCGCGGTGGTATAAGCCAGGATGCCCTTGAGTTGCTGCTCTGACGCGCGCTTCATCGCGTCATTGATCTCATCCTTGTCGGTCTTGCGCGAAGCCACGATTTTTAGATCGACCACCGAGACGTTCGGCGTCGGTACGCGAATGGCCACGCCATCGAGCTTGCCCTGCAATTCCGGCAGCACGAGGCCGATTGCCTTGGCTGCGCCCGTCGAGGTCGGAATCATCGACAGGGCCGCGGCACGGGCGCGATAGAGGTCCTTGTGCAGCGTATCGAGCGTCGGCTGGTCACCGGTGTAGGCGTGGATCGTGGTCATGAAGCCGGTCTCGATCCCTACGGTATCGTTCAGCACCTTCGCAATCGGCGCGAGGCAATTGGTGGTACAGGAACCGTTCGAGACAACCTTGTGGTCCTTGGTCAGCTTGTCGTGGTTGACCCCGTAAACGATGGTCGCATCGGCGTTCTCGGCGGGCGCCGACACCAGCACGCGCTTGGCCCCGGCTGTGAGATGTAGCGAGGCTTTGTCCCTCGCCGTGAAGATGCCGGTGCATTCGAGCGCGATATCGACGCCCAGTTCTTTCCACGGCAGCTTGGCAGGATCACGTTCTGCCGAGACCTTCATCTTGCCATTACCGACGCTGATGGAATCGCCTTCGACCGTCACTGTGCCGGGAAAGCGGCCGTGAACGGAATCAAAGCGCAGCAGATGTGCGTTGGTCTCGACCGGGCCGAGATCGTTGATCCCGACCACTTCGATATCTTTCCGCCCGGACTCGGCGATTGCCCGGAGCACATTGCGGCCGATGCGGCCAAACCCGTTAATTGCGACCCGGACTGTCATTCGCTCTCTCCTAAAGCTTCGAAATCGCGTGTTTTGCGGCCATTTTTGGCCCGTTTGACGTTAAAGGTGATCTATTGCGGAATGTCGGACGCTGCAATGCATCATAGTCCCGAATGTTCCGATAGGCCTACTTTGCACCAAGCCGCTTTGACGCAGCCTCAATGACCGCTTCAGCGGTAATGCCGAAATGCTTGAACAGCGCCTTGGCAGGCGCGCTGGCGCCGAAGCTGCTCATGCCGATGAAAATCCCGTCCGGTCCAATCACGGCATCCCAGCCGAACCGCACCGCGGCTTCGATCGCGATATTCACGCCCGCTGCGCCGATGATTGCTTTCCGCCGGTCCGGTGGTTGCGCTAGCAGCAATTCGAGCGAGGGCACTGATACGACGCGCGCCGGGATGCCGCGTCCGGCAAGCTCCTTGTGCGCAGCGACGGCGATTTCAACTTCCGAGCCGGAGGCAAACAGCGAGACCTTTGGCTCGCCTTTGGCCGCGACCAGTTCATAGCCACCGTGCTTGCACAAATTGTCCGAGTGCGCCGACGTGCGCACTGGCGTGAGGTTTTGGCGTGACAGCGCAAGCACCGTCGGGCCGGCGGTATTTTCCAGCGCCAGTTGCCAGCATTCGGCGGTCTCCACCGCGTCCGCGGGTCGGAACACGCGCATATTCGGCATCGCGCGAAGTGCTGCGAGGTGTTCGACCGGCTGATGCGTCGGGCCGTCCTCACCGAGGCCGATAGAATCATGGGTCATGATATAGACCACCGGCGTGTGCGAGAGCGCCGCGATGCGCATCGAGGGCCGCGCGTAATCAGTGAAACACAGAAAGGTGCCGCCGGCCGGTGCGAAGCCGCCGTGCGTTGAGATACCGTTCATGGCTGCCGCCATGCCCATTTCGCGAATGCCATAGTGGATGTAGCGGCCGCTGAAATCGCCGGGCGTCACTTCCTTCAGGCCCTTCGTGCGAGTGTTATTGGAAGGTGTCAGATCAGCTGAACCCAGCAGCAGTTCCGGCATTTCGGGAACCAGCACGTCCAGCACTATCTCGCTCGCCTTGCGGGTGGCGAGGGTCGGTGGCTCCGCCACCAGCTTTTCCTTGAGCTTGTTGATCGCATCGCCCAGGCGGGGCGGACGTTTGCGATCGATCACGCGCCGGATGAATTCGCTGCGTTGCGCTTGGGGCTTCTTATCGAAGCGGCCGCGCCATTCGGCATGCGCACTGGCGCCCTGTTTTCCGACGTTGCGCCAGGCCTGCAATACGTCATCCGGAATTTCGAACGCCCCGTAATTCCAACCCAACGCTTTTTTGGCGCCGGCGAGTTCCTCGGCGCCGAGCGGCTCGCCATGGGCTTTGGCGGTGCCGGCCTTATGCGGCGCGCCGAAACCGATGGTGGTTTTGCAGGCGATCAACGAGGGGCGGTCGGAATCCTGCGCCTTCGTGATCGCGCTGGCGATGGCCTTCTGATCATGGCCATCGATCTGGACTGCGTTCCAGCCATGGGCCTTAAAGCGCGCCACCTGGTCGACATTGTCGGTCAGCGTGATCGGCCCGTCGATAGTGATCCCGTTGTCGTCATACAGGAAGATCAGTTTGGAGAGCTTCAGGTGTCCGGCGAGCGCAAGCGCTTCATGGCTCACGCCCTCCATCAGGTCGCCATCGGAGCACAACACGTAGGTGTGATGATCGACGATGTCCTCGCCGAATTCCGCGGCCAGCAGCCGCTCGGCCAGCGCCGTTCCCACGGATGAGGCAACGCCCTGGCCCAGCGGACCGGTGGTGGTTTCGATCCCGGAAGTAATGAAATTCTCCGGATGGCCGGGCGTCTTGGAGCCGAGCTGGCGAAAGTTCTTGATCTGGTCGAGGGTGACGTCCTGGTTGCCGGTCAGGTACAGCAGCGCATAGAGCAGCATCGAACCGTGTCCGGCCGAAAGAATGAAGCGATCACGGTCCGGCCAGCGCGGGTCGGCGGCGTCGAATTTCAAAAATTGCGTGAACAGCACCGTCGCCACGTCGGCCGCGCCCATCGGTAGGCCGGGATGGCCCGATTTCGCCTTCTCGACCGCGTCCATCGCCAGCGCGCGGATCGCATTGGCCATACGGGAGTGATCGACGAGCGTCATGGGGGAAATCCGCCTGAAATGAGCTGCTTGGTGACGATCCGGCACACGGCGAACGGTCTCGGCGCAAGCGTTGCTGGTAACGGGAAGTCAGGGCTGGATAGCATCTCGGTTCCGGGAGTCCAAGGCAGTGAAACGCGCGGTTGGGCGGAAAAGTTGCTTTGCGGTGCATAGCTCGCCATCGGCGTTGCGCTCGCCTCACTTGCCTCGTAAATTTCAGCCTCTAAACGCTTGCCGAACCGCAAGTTTCGGGCGGTCGGCTCAGGGAAGGTCCGCATTGTCTCTCATGAGCGATCGCCCCGCCAACGGCTCGGCCAACGAGCCCTCATCGGTCGATATCGACGCCGCGACGCGCCGGCTGATGACAGCGCTCGAGGCGCTGGAGAGCGCGGTGGAGCGACGTCGAGAAGCGGACCGGGACGAAAACGAGCTGGCGAGCCGGATTCAAGCGCTGGGCGCGGATCGCTCCCGGCTCGCCGATGAACTGGACGGATCGCTGGTAAAATCGCGCCGGCTGGAGCGCGTCAATCGCGAAATCGCCGACAGGCTTGACGTCGCAATCGGCACGATACGTTCGGTACTCCACGCCGAAGAGGACTCATGAGCCATATCAACGTCACGATCAACGCGCGGCAATATCGGATGGCCTGCGAGGAAGGGCAGGAGGCTCGGCTCCTGAAACTCGCGGAAGATCTTGAATCACGCATCCAAAGCCTGCGCGGCAAGTTCGGCGAAATCGGAGACGCGCGGCTGACCGTGATGGCGGCGCTCACCGCGTGTGACGAGCTGCTGGATGCCGGTCAACGAATCCGCAATCTCGAACAGGAGCTGGAGGCGCTGCGCAATGTTCGGCTGGCGGCGGTCGATCGTGCACGCGCGACCCAGGCCGCGGTCGCCAACGCACTCAATGCGGCGGCCGATCGCATCGAAAAAACCACGCAAGTGCTGAATCGCACCATTGGCGGCGGGGTTGCCATTGGTTGACCATCACGCGGGTTAGCGCTGGCGATCCCCGGCAAGCATGGTTACATTGGCTCTGCGAAGCTGTGTCGCGCGTCAGGAGCCATATATCCCCGGGGCCTTATCGATCCTTCAGGGAACTGTCCCTGGCCGGGTCCGTGGATCCGGTCATATGGTGCCCACCTACTTTCGTAGGGAACTCCGGGATCGAGTGCTCCAACGGCCATCGCGGCTTCGCACTTTTCTTTCTGCCATCGACTAACTCCCTGCTTCACTATCCTTCGTCAACGCTCGCAGCCGCTGTGTCACGTGATCGCGGTTTTGATCGTCGTCGTGATGCCGGGCGAAACGCGAAGCGCGTCTTGGCGCTAGACGTCGCTCATATCGACGTCTTTAGTGTCTGAACAACTAAGGCGTGGATGGCCGGGACAAGCCCGGCCAAAACGGGGCAATGTCGAATCCTCCGCAAAAGGCCGAACTCCGTGCGGCAGCACTCGCCGCCCGCGAGGCGTTGACGGACGAACATCGCGCAGCGGCAGCGCAGATAATCGCGCAACGCGGCCTGCCGATTGCAATCAAACCCGGCGTGGTGGTCGCGGGGTATTCGCCGATCCGCGGCGAGGTTGATCCGGCTCCGTTGATGCGAAGACTTGCGGCGGAAGGCGCGCGGTTGTCGCTGCCGGTGATCACGGCGCGCGCCCAAGGCTTGAGATTTCGGACCTGGTCGGCCGACGACCGACTTATGCGCGGCGCGCTCGGCATTCTCGAGCCCTCTCCCGGCGCTGCCGAAATTACGCCCGAGATCGTGCTTGTGCCGTTGGCAGCCTTTGATAAGGCCGGCCACCGCATCGGCTATGGCGCCGGTCATTACGATCGAACACTCGTGCAACTGCGCAAATCGAGGCCGATCACCGCGATTGGCCTTGCCTTTGGCGTGCAGGAAGTCGAGGCCGTGCCGGCGTTGGAGCACGACGTCGCATTGGATTATGTGCTAACGGACAGCCGAGCGTTCGACTTCCGGAGTTCATCAGGTGCGCATTCTTTTCGTCGGTGACGTCGTTGGCAGGGCAGGGCGCACCGCCGTCTCGGAGCATCTGCCGGGCATGATCCGCGACTGGGCGCTTGATCTCGTCGTCGTCAATGGCGAGAACGCCGCCGGCGGCTTCGGCATCACCGAGGCGATCTATCAGGAATTTGTCGATGCCGGCGCCGATGCCATAACCCTTGGCAATCATTCCTGGGATCAGCGCGAGGCGCTGGTTTTCATCGACCGCGCGCCGCGGCTGGTTCGGCCGGCGAATTACCCAAAGGGCACGCCGGGGCGCGGCACCGCGCTAGTCGACACCAGGAACGGCAAGCGCGCGCTTGTCATCAATGCCCTCGGACGCGTCTTCATGACTCCGTTCGATGATCCGTTCGCAGTGATCAATCGCGAACTCGAGGCTTGTCCGATGCGCAGAGCCGCCGACGCCATCGTGGTGGATTTTCATTGCGAGGCGTCGAGCGAAAAACAGGCGATCGGCTTTTTCTGCGATGGCCGTGCCAGTCTGGTGGTCGGAACCCACACGCATGTGCCGACCGCCGATCATCAGATACTATCGGGAGGTACCGCCTACATGACCGACGCCGGGATGACTGGCGACTATGATTCAATCATCGGCATGCAGAAGGAAGAACCGCTGCGGCGCTTCACCTCCGGCATTCCGTCAAGCCGTTTCGAGCCGGCGCTGGGTCTTGCGACCTTGAGCGGCGTCGCGGTGGAGACGGATGATGCGACCGGGTTGGCGCTGAGGATCGCGCCGGTGCGGATCGGCGGCAGGCTCGAGCCGACATTGCCGACGTTCTGGAAAATCTAAAGCGTTTTTGAGCGAAGCCGATGCCGGTTCGCGTGAAAAAACGTGCCGAAAGAAAAAGCTAGACGCAGCTGGCGATGCCGTTTTTCGCGCTAAACGAGATCGCCATCTCACGTCGATCGGTTATAGCCAAGCGGTGTCGTGGTCTCTGACCTCCGATCACGGCAACTGATTGGTCACACCGACGCGATGGCGATAGACCATCTCCCAACCCTTCCAACCGGTGAATAGCAGGATCAGAACGACAATCACCGACAACACCAGGCCTGTCGGGATCACAGCGGCGGTTCCATGCTCGTATCGCGAATACCAGTTGTAGAGTTCGATCAGCACAGCAATCACGTTGCCTCCCGCGTGTAACCAGGCATCAGTTAAATTGCGGATCTGAGCGTCTCCGAAAACGTCGATGAGTCCCATCACGGCCGCAAGCGCGGCCAGGATGAGCCCAATGCCGAGTAGCCAAAGAGACGCATTCGACCAGAACTCGTTGGAAGTTTTCCAGAACGCGAGGTCAGAGAGCAGCGTCAGAACGAAACAGGCGATCGGAAAGGGAATGAGCATCGGATGAATGGGATGCCCGGCGATCTGAGCGGTCGATTCAGGATTTCGCATCGGTTTCTCCAAATTTTTCAAGCTTGCGTCGTCGTGTCATGACCTTCCCCCAATCAACAAACCGAGAGCTGGATTCGATGCACCGGGTCCCCTCAGGTGACGGCGCAGGCCCTGATATCAAGAGGATGTGATCGATAATGCGGACCGCCATCGCCCGGGCGGCCGGCTTAAGTCCGGTATCCGACGCTTTTTCGACGACGCGCAACTACTTTCGCGGCCCCTCCTGGGAGGGTGTTTTGCTGCGCCACAACCTGTTTCGGAGCCAAGAAAAGACTTGGGGCAAGAAAAGACTTGGGGATTGACGCAATTTGGTCGCGATGACGCCAAAGCCGGATTGCAAACGAGCATCACCAGCGCCGGTCAGCGTAAAAGACATTGGGGAGGCGAAAGGTGAAGGACCAAAACTTTGCAATGATGTCCGCTAATGAGCTGTGGATTTTGCACGAGGAAATACGGGCGATCCTGTCGGCGAAGCTGGACGCTGAAAAGGACGAGCTAAACCGTCGCCTGGCTCAAATAAGCCGGCCCAACCAAAACGGCGAGCGGGCGCGCCGACCTTATCCCAAGGTCTATCCTAAATACCGCAATCCAGAGCGCCCCGCAGAGACCTGGTCCGGACGAGGCAAGCAGCCGCGCTGGGTGGCCGCGCAACTGAGGTCGGGAAAGAAGTTCGACGATCTGCTGATCGCGCGAACCCACTGAAGCAAAGCGGATTGATATTTGTGCCAGCGCCGAAAAGGATCTGCGCGCTGGCACCGCCCGCTATCGGTTATGCACCACTAAACATATCTCGGAACTTGCGGTCTCTTTCGATTTGAGAAACTGGCCGTCCGCCCGGATGCAAGCCGATCCGCTATCTCAAAGTTGCGCGCATAGCGCCGGGTTATTTTCGTTTCGCCAGCGGCTTCGCAATCTCGCGAGCACATTCAACAACCAGCTGCGCGACGGGACTGAGAGCGCGATTTTTCACCGTCACGATCCCGTTTGGCCGCCTTGCCCTCGGCAGTTCGACAGGCAAGATCTTGAGCTGAGAGGCCACGTTGAGGAATTTGATCGCGGATGCGGGGAAAACCGTGACAAACCGGCCGGTTGCCAGCAGGCTGATCCGCATGTGAGGGGAGTCGGTGATCACAGTCGGGCGCAGGGAATCGAGCCCGGCGGCGCGAAAGGCTTCGCTCACGATCGATCCGATCACACTCTCCGGCGGTGGCAACACCCATAATTCACTTGCCAGTTCTCCAATTTCAATTTTGCGACGCCGAACCCATTGATTGTTCGCGCCCGCGACCACGACATAGGAATCATCAAAAAGAAATTCGAAATCCAGTCGCTCGTCAGTGACGGCACCAAAGCTCCGTATAATCAGGAGATCGACGTTACGCTCGCTCAGTTGCTGGTGCAGCATGTCGATATATCCGGTCACGAGATGAAATACGATCCGCGGATAACGGCGAGACAGGCGATCGACGAGCGCCGAAACGAAGCTGGCAGCCAGGAAAGCAGTGCTTCCGATCCGCACTTCCCCTGCTGCCGGGTCGGCAAGAAACTCGATCTTCTTCACGCCCTGGCGCAGGTCATCGAACACGGCAACTCCGCAATCGAGCAAGGCGCGGCCGCATTCGGTCGGTTCGACGCCACGCTGGTGGCGGTCGAGCAGGCGCACGCCCAGCGCGTGCTCCAGATCGCCGATTGATCTTGAAACGTTGGGCTGGGTGGTATTGAGGATGACTGCCGCCTTTCCCATGCTTCCGGCCCGAACCACCGTCATTAGCACGTGCAGGTCTTGCAGCTTTATTCGGCTTCCGATTCGATCGCTCAACTGCATCCCGTGTCACCCATTTCGGTTTTGAGATGATCGGATCAGATAATAGCCTTATCCGTTTATGGCGGCATCAACTATCCTCGGCCGGTAAGGGCAACAGGATGAACGCGAGCAGGGACAGGAGCACGCTGTGAGGGTTTCGCGTCGCCAAGTTCTGCGTCTGTCGGGCGCCGCTGCTGCGCTCCCAACCGTATCCCGTTTAGCCTGGGCGCAGACCTATCCGGCGCGACCGGTGCATATCATTGTCGGCTTCGCCGCCGGCGGCCCGAATGACATTCTCGCGCGTCTGATCGGACAATGGTTGTCGGAGCGGCTCGGTCATCAATTCGTGGTCGAGAACCGGCCTGGCGCAGGCGGCAATATCGCCACAGAGACGGTCGTACATGCATCCGCGGACGGATACACGCTGCTGCTCGTCGGCTCACCGAACGCGATCAATGCGACGCTTTACGAAAATCTAGATTTCAATTTCATGAGCGACATTGCGCCGGTTGCGAGCCTGATCCGCGGCGCGCTTGTGATGGTGGTGCATCCATCCGTTCCCACCAAAACGCTCCCCGAGTTCATCGCCTATGCCAAGGCAAATCCGGGCAAGCTCACTTACGGTTCAGGCGGCGTCGGAGGCATCACCCACATTACCGCGGAGTTGTTCAAGCAGGAGGCCGGACTCGATATTCTGCACGTACCCTATCGCGGCGTTGCCCCCGCGATCACCGATCTGCTCGGTGGCCAGGTGCAGCTTCTCTTTAGCAATCCGGCGCCATTAGTCGGGTACATCAGCAATGGCAAGATGCGCGCGCGCGGGATAACCACGGCGACGCGATCGGAAGCGCTGCCTGACAT
>NZ_DATEPI010000114.1:0-22545 GCF_035273305.1 Bradyrhizobium sp.
CCGAGGCGAAGTTACCCGAGGGCCGTCCGGCTGAGCTCGACCCTTCGGAATTCCTGGCGGCCGTCGTCCGGGCCGACCAGCCGCGCCCATCAAGGGCTGAAGCCGAGCAGGCGGTGGAGACACTGCTTAGCTACATCGGCGAAAACCCCGAGCGGGAGGGGCTGCTCGACACCCCGCGCCGCGTGGTAGAGGCATTTGATGAGCTTTATCAAGGCTATCACCAGTGTCCGGCAGAGGTCCTCGATCGCACGTTCGGAGAAACGGCCGGCTATGACGATTTCGTGCTGATCCGCGACATCGAATTCACCTCCCAATGCGAGCATCACATGATGCCGTTCTACGGCAAGGCTCATATCGCCTACACGCCGGTCGAGCGGGTGGTCGGGTTATCGAAGCTGGCGCGGCTTACCGATATTTTTGCCCGCCGTTTGCAGACCCAGGAGCACCTTACGGCCCAGATTGCCGCCGCGATTGACGAAATCCTCAAACCGCGTGGCGTTGCGGTGATGATCGAGGCGGAGCATACCTGCATGTCGGTGCGCGGCGTCGCCAAGCACGGTGCGATGACGTTCACCAGCCGCTTCACCGGGATGTTCCGGGACAATCCGTCGGAGCAGGCGCGCTTCCTGTCCATGTTGCGAGGGACCCAGCGTTAGCCCTCGCTTAGAATTCGCGAGGACTGACGTGTCCACATCAGCAAAATCGAACGACCGCGAGGAGGGGCTGACGTTCCAGCCCAAATTCGACTCCGCCGGCCTTGTCAAATGCGTTGCGACCGACGCCGGGACCGGCGAGGTCCTGATGGTCGCGCATATGGATGATGAAGCTTTGCGCAAGACCATCTCGAGCGGAGAGGCCTGGTACTTCAGCCGCAGCCGCAAGGCGCTCTGGCGCAAAGGCGAAAGCTCCGGGCATGTACAGCGCGTGATCGAGATGCGGGTCGATTGCGATCAGGATGCGATCTGGATTCGGGTCGAACAGATCGGGGCGGCATGCCACACCGGTCGCCGCTCGTGCTTCTACCGCAGTGTGACGCAGGGCGTGGGCGGAGCGCGATTGTCGTTCGTCGATGCCGAGAAGCTGTTCGATCCCGCAAAGGTCTACGACAGGTAGGCGTAGCGGCGGAGATATTGCAGTCTGGCATTCGCGGCCGCGACGGCAGTTACTCCGCGTCAGCCGTCGGTTGCAACCCAGCTGTAAAGAGCTCAACACCGGCAAGCCTGGTTCTTAACCAGTCGTTAACCATATTTCCCGCACTGTCGCGGCGGTGAGCGCTATTGAGTTGCTCTTTGGCCGAGCGGTCGTTTCGCCGGGAGCGGGGCAGCACCTATGTCGGTTGACTCGTCAAACGCCTCCGGAGGCGCAGGTCTAGACCCATCGCGGCTGCGGATTGCCGGCGCGATCAAACAGGCTGCCACCAGCAACGGCACCAGCTTCGAATACTTGCTCGCCACCGCCAAGATGGAATCCAATTTCAATCCGACGGCGAGCGCTTCGGCATCGTCCGCGCGGGGGCTGTTTCAATTCATCGACCAGACCTGGCTTGGCACCGTCAAGGAAGCGGGCGCCCACTTGGGCTACGGCAAGTACGCCGATGCCATCAGCAAATCACCCTCGGGCAGCTATTATGTGAGCGATCCGGCCGCGCGAACCGCGATCATGGACCTGCGCGACGACCCCGCCGCCGCCTCTTCGATGGCCGCGGTCCTAACCCAGTCCAACAGTTTCAAGTTGACCGGCAAGATCGGCCGCCGGCCGACCGACGGCGAACTTTACATGGCGCATTTCATGGGCGTCGGCGGCGCGGCCAAGCTCATCACCAACGCCGAAGATAATCCGCAAGCCTCTGGAGCGCGGCTGTTCCCGAATGCCGCCGCCGCGAACCCTTCGATCTTTTACGAGCGCTCGGGTCGCGCGCGCACGGTATCGGAAGTCTATTCAGTGCTGACCTCGCGCTATGCCGGCGCCGCAAGTTCTCACGCCACCCGAACCGCGATCGCCTCGCTTGGCGATACGCCGAAGGTGGCGCTCGCCAGCGCTGCGGCTATCGACAATGCGGCTTACCTCTCGACTTTTCCGAATGCCCGTTCGGCGGCACCGGAGACGGCTGCCTCAACGGCGACGGCCGCCGGCGTGATGCCGACGTTCCGCTCTCTTTTTCAGGCCGGTAGTAGAACCGAGCCGGTCTCGTCTGCGGTGCGTGAGCTGTGGGGCAATTCTTCCTCGCTGACCTCTGTTGCCGCAAGGGTTGCGGCGTCATCGACGCAAATTCCTGAGGTGCGCGCCCCACAACCGCTCGACCTTTTTAGCGATCGCAAGGGCACGTTCAGCTAGCCGCACCCTTTTCGCAAACCCAATGCCGCCGGCGCAGCCTTAACAAAACGTCAATAAAACCAGCCGTTTATGGTGAACGCTTTGTTAAGCGTCGTGGTTTATTTTCTGTTTTATCGACATCGCATCACGATGTCTTTTCAGGTTGCGTAAGCCGGCAGGCCAATGATCGTTCGGCAGTTCATCAGTTGGATAAGGACCGCTTCCGCGGGCGAGCGGGCGGAGGCGACGCGCTCCCTGGCGCGAGCCTGGCTGATTTCGGATCTGAGCGGGGATGACCGAGCCGCCGCTGAGGGCGCGCTGTTGATGCTGCTGGACGACGCGTCCCCGCTGGTGCGTCAGGCCATGGCCGAGGTATTTGCCCGCAGCGCGGAAGCGCCCGCGGCGATCGTACAGGCGCTGTCGCTCGATCAGCCCTCGGTGGCGCTTCCGGTGCTCGAACATTCGCCGCTTCTGATCGATGCAGATCTCGTGGACATCGTCGCGACCGGCAGTTGCGAAATCCAATGCGCCATCGCGCGCCGTATCAATCTTCCGGCCGCGGTTTGCGCCGCGATCGCGGAGGTCGGCACCGCGGCTGCGGCGCTCGAGCTGATCGAAAACGCGCATGCCGAGCTCGCGCCGTTTTCGTGGGATCGTATCGTCGAACGGCACGGCTATCTCGCCGCGATCCGGGAATCGATGTTGGTGCTGGAGGATCTGCCGTCAGCAACACGGGCCGCATTGGTGGCAAAACTTTCGGAGACCCTGGCGCAATTCGTTGTCGCGCGGAATTGGTTGAGCGCTGATCGGGCAGTACGGATCGCGACCGAGGCGCGCGATCGCTCGACCGTCAACATTGCGGCCGGCTCGCGCGGCGAGGACATGAGTGGGCTGGTGCGGCATTTACGCGCCACAGGCCAGCTCACTGCCGGACTTATCCTGCGTGCTCTGTTATCGGGCAATATCGAACTGCTCGATCATGCGCTCTCGGAACTGTCGGGGCTGCCGCTCGCGCGTGTCTCCGCGCTGCTGCACGATCGCGGCGGCGCCAGCCTGTATGCGCTGCTCAAGCGCGCCGGGTTGCCGGATTCGACGTTCGCCGCGTTCCGCGTGGCGCTCGAAGCCTGTCACGAGATCGGATATGTCGGTACACCCGGAGGCGCAGCCCGATTGCGGCGCCGAATGGTCGAACGTGTGCTGACGCATTGTGAAAACGACCAGCACGGCGCGGAGCCGCTGTTGATTCTGCTACGGCGCTTTGCGACCGAGTCCGCGCGTGAAGAAGCCCGCACGTTCTGCGATGACGTCGTTGCGGATGGACCGATCGCGTCCATGTATGATGAGATGATCGCGGCCTAAGGCTTTGCCGTTGTTCGCGCGAACCGGGGGAGGGTATCTGAAAGCCGCGAGCCTAATCTGCCGGCATGATGCTCGGCGCAAGGATGGCTTCGAGGTGGTCGGGGCGATTGCGGTTGGCATGTTTGAGATATTGATCGGCGATGCCCCGCAATTGGCGGCTGAGTTCGGTTGCCATTGCGACCGTGTCCAGCTTGGTGCGCTCGCGCACAATCGCCTGGATGGCATTGATATGATGCGCAATCAGATCAGACGGCACATGATCGAGTTCAGGCGCGTGCTCGATAATCCTGCAGAGGCTGTCGGCCGCGGCGCCAGCGGAGGGATAGCCGAACGTGGCGGCGTCGCCTTTGATGTCGTGAGCGGCGCGAAACAGCTCTTCACACGAAGCATTCGTAAAGCCGTGCTTGAGAATGGCAGCGTGAGCAGCCGAGAGCCGGTCGGCCTCTATCCGCATCCATCGCTTGAACTCGCCTGACAGTCCTGCCAGCGCTTTTTCCGCACGGGCAATTGGGTCATCAAGATCCCTTTCGCCAACACGCCGCAGCACCTTGCTCAGGGGATTGGCCTGCGTGATCACGTGATGGTCGGAGAACTTCTTGATCTCGATCGTGCCGCGCGTGTCTCTCGCCATCATGATGTCCTTCGCGCGATTAAACGGCGGTGCGTGCCTTGTCGAGCAGCGATGGCTGCTGAAGCACTTCCACTTCGCCGCCGACGCGGCGCTCCGGCCCGATATAGGCGTTGCTGGTGTTGCGGCGCCGATCCGGGCCGAAATAGGTCTTCGTCTTGATGAACGGCCGCGGATTGGCGACCACGTTGAGGATGCGCTGATAAAGCCCCTTCGCCGAGATCGGTTTGGCGAGGAATTCGGTCACGCCGGCGTCGCGCGCCACCGTGACACGCCGCTTCTCCGAGTGCCCGGTCAACATGATGATGGGGGCGAACGGATTGCCCTTGGATTCCGGCTGCCGGATCATCTGCGCCAGTTCGAGCCCATCAAAGATCGGCATCGACCAATCGGTGATGACGATATCGGGAACGTAGTGGCTGTACATCTCGAGCGCGGTGGCGCCGTCTTCAGCTTCGTACACTTCGCGCGCGCCGAACGAATGCAACAGCGTCCGTAAAATGCGGCGCATGTGCGGATTATCGTCGCACACAAGAAATCGCAGCTTATTGAAATCGATGCGGAACATGAGCATGCCTTGGGGTACCGAGCAGAACGGTATACCCGGCGTTAACCATATCGCGCCGACGGTTAAGGAATGGTTGCGGCTATCAAGAGCGCAGCGGAGCAATCGGGCCTCAATAGCCGAATTGTTCGCTCAGGATCCGCTCTTCGAGGCTATGCCCGGGATCGAATAGCATCCGCATCGAAATGCTTTTGTCGGATAGCACTTCGACGCGCCGAACATCGCGCGCCTCATCATGGTCGGCGACTGCCGCCACGGGGCGCTTCTCGCTCTCCAATACTTCGATGACGACGTAGGCCGTGTCGGGCAGTAGTGCCCCGCGCCAGCGGCGCGGACGAAACGGACTTATTGGCGTCAACGCCAGAAGAGCGGCGTTGATCGGGATGATCGGCCCCTGTGCCGAGAGGTTATAAGCGGTCGATCCCGCCGGCGTGGCCACCAGTATTCCATCCGCGATCAGCTCGGCCATGCGTTCCCGCTCGTCGATCATGATCCGCAACCGTGCTGCCTGGTGCGTTTGGCGAAACAGCGCGACTTCGTTGATGGCGTGGTGAAGGTGCACGGCGCCGTGCACGTCGGTGGCACGCATCAAGAGCGGATGGATCAAGGATTCCCTGGCAGCCGCGAGCCGGGCGTGCAGATCGCCTGTCGAATATTCGTTCATAAGAAATCCGACGGTGCCGCGATGCATGCCGTAGATCGGCTTGCCCGTGCGCATGTGCCGATGCAGCGTCTGGAGCATCAGTCCGTCACCACCCAGCGCGACCACGACATCGGCATCGGCGGGATCGTGATTGCCGTACAGCTTGACCAACTGCGCCAGCGCCTGCTGGGCCTCCGCGCCGGCGCTCGCGACAAAGCCGATCCGTTCATATCGCTTTGGACTGGTCATGGGATCGCTGCTCATTGCGCTGACGGGAGTAGGTTGCGCGGAGGTCGTCTATACGATCTTGGCTGCGATTGTCGAGACAGGCCCGCACCGCGGATGTCACTGGATCGTGCGGTGAGATCAACTGCAAGTTCAGCTATTCGTTCGCTTGATTGGAATGCCATGGTGGTCGCGATTTTGAGCCATAAACCGGCGCTATAGAAGTGAATCTCGGCTGACATGGTAAACGTGGCCGTCCGGCCGAGGGCGGAAACAGGAGAACAACAAACATGAGCGTCCGTCTCGCCGCCGCGCAGCTTACGCGTGGCGCCGCCGCAGTTCTCGTTTTCCTGATGATCAGTCCGGCGTCGGCCCAGAATGCGCCGCCCAGCGATCAGGCGCGGCCCGATCTGATGCCTTCGGCTCAGAAATCGGGCGCACCCGGCGGCCGCGCCGCAACTCCGGCCTCGCCGGCCGTCGCCGAGCAGCACCGTTTACCGCCTGATTCAACGACCAAGCAGACACTCGCGCTCTCTGATCGCACGCTGGCCTTTACGGCCACCGCCGGCTCAATTCGTCTGTTCGATGAAAAGGGCGAGCCGCAAGCCGATATCGCCTACACGGCGTATCAGCTGGATGGGACGGATCCGGCCACCCGGCCGGTCACGTTCTTCTTCAATGGAGGGCCTGGCGCAGCTTCCGCTTACTTGCAGCTAGGCGCGGCCGGCCCGTGGCGGCTGGACATCAACGGCGAGGCCGCTATTCCCTCCGCTCCGCCCGATCTTCAGCCGAACGCGGAGACCTGGCTGGATTTTTCCGATCTCGTCTTCATCGACCCCGTCGCCACCGGCTATAGCCGTTTCGTCGCGTCCGGTGATGAGGTGCGCAAAAGATTCTTTTCGATCGACGGCGACGTGAGTTCGATCGCGGTCACGATTCGTCGCTGGCTGGAAAAATCGGGCCGCTTGCTGTCACCCAAGTTCGTGGTCGGCGAAAGTTACGGCGGAATTCGCGGTCCGAAGATCATTCGCAATCTGCAGGTTCAGCAGGGTGTCGGGGTGAAGGGCCTGATCATGGTTTCACCTCTGTTCGACTTCCGGGAATTTACAGGCTCCAGCGTGCTGCAATTTGTGGGTCGCCTTCCCACGATGGCAGCGGTGGCGCGCGAGGCAAAGGGCCCGGTGACACGCGCCGACATGGCGGATGTCGAACTCTATGCGCGCGGCGAATTTCTCGCTGATCTCGTCAAAGGCGAAGCCGATACCGAAGCAACCACTCGGCTTGCCGACAAGGTCGCAAGCTTTACCGGGATCGACCCGGCCGTCACGCGCAGGCTGGCCGGTCGACTGGATGCGATGGAATTTCGCCGCGAATACGATCGAAAGGACGGTAAAGTGACCGGACGCTATGATGCGTCGGTCATGGGCCTCGATCCTTATCCGGATTCCAGCTCCTTTCATTTCAGCGACCCGTCCGGCGAAACGTTGATCGCTCCCCTGACCAGCGCTGTGGTCGATCTCACCAGGCGCAAGCTGAATTGGCGACCAGACGGCTCATATCGGTTGCTTAATGGAGAGGTCGAGAAGGCGTGGGATTTCGGCCGCGGTATAAGTCCTGCTCAATCCACTTCGCAGTTGCGCGAGATTCTTGCGCTCGATCCGAAGCTGAAGGTGTTGGTGGGGCATGGGTTGTTCGATCTGGCGACGCCGTATTTCGCCTCGAAGATCCTGCTCGACCAGCTTCCGGCCTTTGCCACGCCGGAACGCGTGAAACTCGTCGTCTATCCTGGCGGACACATGTTCTATTCGCGCGACGCGTCACGCCGGGCCTTCCGGGCCGAGGCCGACTCGATGATGAAACAAGACAAATGAGAACCGGCGCGACCCTCGCGAGTCGCGCCGGCTGTATGTGTTCCGAATTCAGTAGACGAGACCGGTGCCCGGCGGTTTCTCGAGCGCGGCGGCAAGCGAGCGATATTCCTCGCTATTGGTGCCGGCCAATGCGGCGATCCGGCTCAGGTGATATTGCGCCTGATCGCGATTGCCCTGTTCGACCTGCCAGAGCCCATAATATTGCCAGGTCTTGACGTGGGTCGGATCGGCCTTCAGCGCGCGCTCGTACCAGATTTGCGAGACCTTGTAGTCGCCGAGCTTGCGATAGGAATAGCCGATCAGATTGGCGACGGCGGCCATTTCGTCATGGCCAAGCGCCTTCAACTGCTCAATGGCGGAAGCGTAATCGTGTCGGTCGTAGATGGTGGTGTAGGCCGCGCGATAGCCTTTTGCGAATGCGGGGTCTTCAATAGCCGGGCTGACTTCGCTGGTCTTTTTCTTGCCCTTGGATTTCGTCGAGGAGGGCGGCGGCGACGGCGGATCGTTATCGGGAGCGGCGTATCCGATCACGGGTGCCGCGACCAGCGCCAGCGCTACCGCTGATAGCGTCAGAAACCTAATCGCATAGTTGCTCATGCAGCTCTCCTGTTGGCGGTATGAAGGTGAGAAAGGCTCGATGCATTGGATCAGTAGACGAGACCGGTGCCCGGCGGTTTCTCGAGCGCGGCGGCAAGCGAGCGATATTCCTCGCTGTTGGTGCCGGCCAACGCGGCGATCCGGCTCAGGTGATATTGCGCCTGATCGCGATTGCCCTGTTCGACCTGCCAGAGCCCATAATATTGCCAGGTCTTGACGTGGGTCGGATCGGCCTTCAGCGCGCGCTCGTACCAGATTTGCGAAACCTTGTAATCGCCGAGCTTGCGATAGGAATAGCCGATCAGATTGGCGACCGCGGCCATTTCGTCATGGCCAAGCGCCTTCAACTGCTCAATGGCGGAAGCGTAATCGTGTCGGTCGTAGACCGTGGTGTAGGCCGCGCGGTACCCAGCGGAGAATCGGTCCTGCTCAAGACTGGAGCTCTTGCCCTTTTTTTCCTTTTTGGAGGACGACGCCGGCGGCGAGGGATTGTCATCCCCCGCGGCGTGGACCGGCGTGAGCAGGGGTGCGGCGATTAGCGCCATGCCAAGCGCTGCCGCCGTGAAAAACCTGATCGCAAATTTCATCATCCATGGCTCCCGAGTGCTCGATCCTATACCGGCCGTGTGGCTTTTGAACACCTCGAGAATGTCAACATTCCCGACCTTTGACGTTATTTCTCTTTTTGCCGGCGGATGCACGGAGCTGACAAATCACATGCGCGTCACAAAGATGAACGAACTCCATTGTGGCGCTTCAGGGTGGGTTCATGGCGAAGCGCTCAAAATCGCATCATGATCGACAGGCACGGCAATCCAACCGGAGACCTCTTGGTCGATCGAGATGAGGAGACGACCATGTTGAAGACCATTTCCGCGACACTGCTTGCGGTTTCCGTTCTCGCGGCACCGGCGTTGGCCGCCGGCCAGGGCGACACCGCAAAGGCGCCAGCCACCAAAGCCCAGCAAGTGAAACCAGTGAAGACGAACATGCTGAACGCTAATGCCACCATGAAGCGCCACCGGGTGCGCCATCATCGTCACCACAAGCATATGGGCGCGCTCAAGAAGCACCACATTTCCACGATCGCGATCAAGCACCAAGACAAGCGCGGCTGAAATCGATTTCGGTCGGCATGACCCTGATAGATCGGCCGGCTCGTCCCCCATTTTCGAATGGCGGCGGGCCGGCTGTTTTTCATGTCATGTGGGCAGATGTTGAATAGCCCAGATGCGAATTCCATTTCGCCGGCCAACAGTCTAGAACCGCTTCCAATATTGGAACCGAGTCCCACTGGATGATACTAGCACAGCGTGTCGCGATCCTGCTGCTCCCGATCGCGCTTGCGGCCTGCGCCGGGACGGACGAGGAGAGCAGGGATGCAGGCATTACCATCGACAATGGCAGTGCCATTCAACCATTCCCCGCCAATTACCGCACCGAATTGCTGGCGTTCATGAAAACCTATCTCAACAATCCGGTCGGGTTGCGCGACACTGCGATGGCCGAACCGGTGCAGCGTAGCGTCGGCGGGCGCATGCGTTACGTGAGCTGCGTGCGCTTTACCCCGCGCGAGGCGGATGGGAGCTATCGCGAGCAGCGGGAACGGGCGATCGTCTACGTCAATGGCAGGCTTGACCGGGTTATCGAGAAGGCGAGCGACGTGTGTGCCGGCGCGGTGTACGCGTCTTTCCCCGATCTGGAAAAGCTGACGCGCTAACAAGGCAGCGACCGGTTCAATCCTATTCGGATTGGGATCTAGTCGTCTTCCATGGTGAGAAACACCACCCCCGTAAGAGTCGCTCCAATCCCGAACGTCAGGGCTAGCGTTCCGACCAGCACGGTGAAAGCATGAGTTCCTCCGTGTTCGACTAGGTTGGCAATGCCTGACGGGTTGAGGAAAATCAGGAACAGCGCGAACCCGAGACCCATTGCCGTGCCCATGGCGGCATGACTGAGTAGCCTCAATACCCCCGACGGACTTGCCAAGCCCGCTGGCTTTTTCGTCCGCATTTGCGCTCTCCACGTCCTCCCGCGAGAACGCTCCAATGACTTGCCCGGTTCCTTCGGAAATTAGTCAATGAGTGGGGGGCGGAACCAGCCCGGCTTTCAGCGGATATTCAGAAACGATGCGCGATGATTGGATGCATTCCACTCGGGGAGTTGAGCCGTGAGTAACGTGGTGTTCTTCCGTCGTTCTCTTGCTTACCGTCACGCGGCCCTCGAAATGCTGCGGAACGCGCGCGTTTTGCCACCCGGCCCAGACCGCTCCGCGATGCGTCACCTGGCACGCGCACTGGCTGATCTGGCAAAAACTGAAGCCTGGCTGGAGGGACAGCCACGGTCGCGTTCTCTGAACCTGACCGCGAGCCAGCCGCGCCGAACCAGCCGCTCCGGAGCCTGATATGTACGATCGCGAGGCTTGCGTAACCGAAGGCCGCATCTTTGAAGCCGATAATTTCGTCAGGTGTGGCGTGTGTCAGGGCTGGTATCATCGGAGCGATCCGCACGCGGTAGCGCAGCACCGGGGTCCTTTACCCCATCCGGTGCCAAACCCACGAACCGCCTGGGCAGACGAGGACGATGAAGCGTCGGCTTGAGCGGCCGCCGTTGCTTATAAAAAGTGTGCCGCGATCGCATCAAAACCTCGCCGCCAGCCGTGCACGTGATCGAAATCTAGCGGCGTAGCCTCGGACGCCATCCTGACGACAACCAGCTCGGCTTCCGGATGAATGTAAATCCACTGACCGTGAATGCCGAGCGCGCAAAGCACGTTCCTAGTCCGATCGATACGGTACCATTTGCTCCGGTAACTCGCCTGCGGAAACATTTCTGCTAGTTCCGAACGCTCCCATGCGGCCGAATTGCCGTGCTCGTTGATGTCATCGATCCATGCACCGGGCACGACCTGCCGGCCATCGGCAACTCCGCGGCGCCGGATCATCTCGCCGAAGCGGGCGAGGTCGCGAGGCGTGACGCAGATGCCGCCCGCCGCCCGCATTGCATTCCGGGCATCGACGGTGATGTAGGCGTGGCGCTCGGCACCTAGGGGGCTCCACAGATAGTCACTCACCAAGTCCGCATAGGGCCGGGCGCAGGCGCGCTCATATATCCAGCCGAGTACGTCGGTATTGGTCGAAACGTAATGAAAAAGTTCGCCGTGCTTCTGACCGTCTGGCTTCTGTTGGCCGAGGAAGCTGCGCAGGTCGATGGGCGTTTCGCCCGGCGGGAGTGGATCCCAGCCTGCCGCATGGCGGTACCGAATCACGTCGCCCTTGGGATCTTCGTAGTCTTCGTTGAACGCGATCCCGACCGCCATATCCAGAAGATGTCGGATCGTGCACCCGCCATAGACGGACGAGGCCAATTCGGGAACGTACTCGGTGACAGCATGATCCGGATCGAGCAGTCCACGATCGGCCAGAATTCCGCCGAGCATTCCGCAAATGGATTTGCTGACCGAGAAAATGATGTGCGGCGTGGTGGCGTTCATGCCGTGACCGTACCACTCCATCGCGATCCGGCCGCGCCTGAGAACGATGAATGCGTCCGTGTGAGTAGCGGGGAGGGCTCGGCCGATGCTGCTGGGTTTGCCATCGTGAGTGCTGAATTCGATGTGTCTTATTTCTTCGAGCGATGTTTCGAGCCCCACCGCATGGCGTGATGCCGGGATGTCGGCGGTTGGGATCAGCCGGCGAACGTTTCGAAAACCCCAGGCGCTGAACGGGGCCCTGCGCCAGTTCGCCAAAGTCACAACCCGGTCCGGGGGCGGTGGAAACTCCTCCATCAAGGCAGCGGTCATTTTTTCTCCTGCATTTGTTTTCGTTGAATTGGCGGTCGTAAAAAGCGGCTTACGCGAAGGCTTTTAGCTTGCAGCCGGTTTGGGCTACGCGTTAAACCGAAAACCAGCACGCGCCCCGGCCGTGGAAAATTCCCTTCCTGCTGGAACAAACAACGTCTGTTGCGCGGCCGTCACAGTTGGCAATCATCACACGTCCGGCATTGCCGCGAAGCAACCAAATTCACGCCATGATGTTTGGATTGTTGTTCGACAACAATAACGGGGATCACCGGTTATGAGGAAGTTTCTGCTCGGCGGAGCTGCTTTTTTCGCGCTCGCAGCGCCTGCGCTCGCGGCGGACATACCTGCGCGCACCTATACCAAAGCTCCGGTCTATACGCCGCCGCAAGCCGTCTACAATTGGACGGGATTTTATATCGGCGGCCATCTCGGCGGCGCGTTCGCTGGCAACGACAGCCTGGAAGGAAGCGGCGCAAGGTTTTTGGGTGGCGTGCAGGGCGGCTTCGACTATCAGTTCGCCACAAACTGGGTCGTAGGCGCGGAAGCCCAATATAGCTGGCTTTCCAACAACAACAGCGGCGTGCTTTTCCCCGGCAGCACCGTTGTGACGACCAATAACAACCAGCTCGGCTCGGTTACGGGCCGGCTGGGTTACACCTGGGGGCCGGCGCTGCTCTACGCCAAGGGAGGCTACGCCTGGCGCGACGACCCCAATATCGGTGTTTCGGTCGGCGGGGCGCCAGCGGCGTTCACGACAAATGGCGATCGTAATAACGGCTACACAGTGGGTGCCGGCCTCGAATACATGTTTGCGCCGAATTGGTCTGCGAAAGCCGAGTACCAGTATTATAACTTCGGCAACACCACTTTTACCACCGGACCCGCCTCGATCGCTGGGGCGCGGTTTCGCGATGACGAGCACACCGCTAAGCTCGGCATAAATTATCGGTTCGGGTGGGGAGGGCCTGCTGCTCCGCGCTACTGACGCGCGGCCGGGACCAGAGGCAAAAGATAAGGCGGGCGGTGAGCCGGCCTTTGTTTGGAAGACTCCAGCTAATTGGAAAAATAATTTCGCGCGCCCGGGAACCGGGAACTCAATTGGTTATTGTGGGGCTGGCCGGTTGGGGACCACAAAACATGCGAACCGTCTTGTCGGGTTTGATTTTGTCCGCGCTCACAGTGCCCTGCTTTGCTCAAAATGTCCTGAAATCCGAGCCACTTGTGCTGGCGCCTTATGAGATCGCCTACGTGCAGGCCGCCTCCTGTCCTCTGGGCAAGGTGCTGAAAGTCACGGGCGCAATCAGGGGCCTGCATCGCAAAAAGATCTGCGTGATGCTGTCGGCCAACCAAGCCTCGCTTGCGACGGCGATCCCCTGAAGCCAGGCCGTACGCAGCCCGGGTGTCCCACCTGAAGCCGATTACGAGCTGAGCTGAAACTCCTGCTCCTCTTCCCGATCGGCGTCGGCTTGGTTCTTGGCGGGGTCTTCCTGCGGCTCCGGGCGGCACGGCCTGATCTCGTAGTCATTGTCCAGAACCGGCCGCGGCGTCGGCACATCTTCGTCCGAGATGACGTCCACCACCAAACCGCTTTTACGGGCGTGTTTCCAAACGTCCGCTTCGGTGGGATAGGTTTTGCTCAGCTTGGCGTCTTTGCTGAATAGCGCGTATGGCATGCGTCGCTCCGCGAAACCCGTTTAACGCGGCCGAGGCGGCGGAGTTTCAGCTGGCCCATTGTCCGCTCACGCCTACGTGAGCTGGAGCCGGGCTGCTTCGAGCAGCCTGAGTCGTAAACGAGTTCTAAATCGGCAGAAAAATAAAATCCGGGACTCCCAGACTAGAATCGCCGGATGTTTTTGGCGTCATGGTGACGAGCTTTGAAACATCCGGAAAGAGAGTGCATGCCGCGCTGACGGTCGCGTTGCTGGCGGCGTGCGCGGCCAATCTGGTGCTGGTCTGCTCCTGGCTCTAGGGCTGAAAAGGGCCCCGTCCGACACAAGCGCGTGAACGTCGATCAGCTGCGTCTGCCAGCAGACGTCACGATAGTTGAAACCCGGTTTTAGCGATATCATCCGGCGGACCTTTCGCCAAAAGACCATTCCGAGCTGCACATGGAAGGAAATTCCGTGAGGCATTCAACATCGGTTCTTTCGGCCATCGCGGTTTTCGTTTTTTTCGCCGCGCTGTCTCCGTGCAACGGGCAGCAGCAATTGCTCCGGGCCGCAGAACCGGTGCAAATCTCTCTCAGCCCGTTGCCATTCGTGCTGCAAGGTTTACTGCGGCATCCGGACGTTGACGGTCGTTTGCCAGCAGTCGTGCTGCTTCCGATCTGCGAGGGTTATGCCAGATCACTCGACGAGGATTGGGGCGCAAGAATAGCCGGATGGGGGTTCGTTACGTTGACCCTCGACAGCTTCGGCGCGCGGGGACTTAAGAATTGCGGGCGCGGTTCACCACCCTATCTGGACCTGTCCGTGGATGCGTATCGCGGATTGGAATTTCTGATTCAGAAAAACTACGTCGATCCGAAGCGCATTGCGCTAGTCGGATTTGCATGGGGCGCCTGGCAGACTCTTTCGGCGACCGAGCGCGGCACGATTGAACGTGCCGCCGCACACAAGTTTCGTGCGGCCGCAGCGTTCTATCCCGCCTGCGACAGCTTCAAAGGAGTGATGACCGTTCCCACCCTGATCGTCATCGGTGAGCGCGATGACTGGGCCTCGGCCGATGCCTGCCGCAAATTGGCCGCCGGCGAAGATGACATGGGAATTTCCCGGCAAAAGGATGTTGGCGCACCGATTCAGTTGATGGTTCTTGCCGAGGCATCTCACGGGTTTGACCTTCCGGCGTTTCAGACGCCGATCCAGTATCAGGGCGGTCATCACCTGGCGTTCGATAAATCAGCCGCTGAGCATTCGCGCGAAGGGCTGCGCAAGTTTCTTCAATCCACCATCGGGCAACGTCCATAGCCGTCTGCCGATCGCTTTTTCACGAACCGATTGGGATCGTGAAGGTCCGTCCGATCGTGATCAACACATGCCAGGCGAAAACTTTTCTAATCCCGCCTCGAAAGGATGGCATCCCATATTTCGTTTTCGGTACAGATGTTGGCGGTGCCGTAAGCATTTTCCTCGAAGACGTGGCCGGCTTCCTTGTAGTGTCCCTTGTATCCACCGACGAGTATTTCGTCTGATGCCTTTGCCTGGTCACGGACCCAATGAACGAGCTCATGAAGCAGGGTTCTCATCAACCGATTGCCGGCTCGATTTGGATCAAGATCGAAGCCGAACTCAAGTGCGTCGAACCAGAAGGAAGTGATGATTACAAACGGCTTCCTTAAGCCGAACGTATCGGTGAATCCGCATGCGTCGACGATCCTGCCTTGCACGGGGGGTTTGATAAGCCCCTCATGCACATCGACTAGCGGTCCGGCTGCCCACCTCAAGGCCCTATCCTTGGCAAGCTTCTCGGCCACCTTGGGAGACTGGAATTGATCGTCGGCCATGCAAGCGTCGAGAAACGCGTCCCGTATCTTGGGCTGTCCCTTTAAGGTACCTTCGATGCCCTGAATGTATCGGGCAGACTTTGGGTACTTTTGGATGTCGCTCGGGTCCATATGCACCGGGTCTTCCTCCACAAACGTCCGAGAGCGGGCTCGATTCGACCCGGATTGCTGTATCGGACGCTGCCACTCATCCAAATTCTTGGGCAGCATCCGATCCGCACGCATCGTTAGTAGGTTTCTGGCAGCAGAGGTTCAGAATGGAATCCCAATTGTTAGCGCGCGGGCTCGCCTCAGCTTCGGCGAGAGCGCCCAAAAAGGCTTTCTAATTGGCTCGGCCCTAATCTTCCAGAACTGTACAGACGGGTCACACCAACGCGTGCACTGACGATCACGTCAGGGAAGCACTTGAATCGGGTGTCTGGAGTTCGGCAACGCGTCCTGCTCGAATCTCACAACCAGTCAACGCGTTCGCGCGAAGCTTTGGGACGGCGCACGATTCGGCACGCCGAAAATCCCGAAAAAGCCCGGCGGTGTGGGCTGCTTTAATCGGCGTTGCGCAATACGCCGGCCCCGCCGCGGAGAGGGCGATGCCTGGTCGACGTGCTGCCGAGCTAGCGCCAATTCGTTTTCCAGGCTTGCGATCTTATCCAGCGCTTGCTGAAGCTCCGTCCTCGTGGTCTCGGCCGTCTGCTTTAATAGAGTCTCGCGTTCCTGTGCTTCCGCGAGCGCCTGCCGCGCGTTGTGCAACTCATTTTCCATCGCATCTGCGCGCCGATTTTCCGGGCTCTGTGTTGGTGCTCTACCAACTGTGACCGGCCCCGCCGAAGCAGGCATGGTGCCTGTATCGGCTTCCGCCTGCGGCGGTGTCGCTGCCAGGCTGATTTTCCGCGGCTGGTCCATCAGCGAACCCTCGGGCGCACTCGCAATGCCTAACCCATCTGACAGACCAGTGCGTTTGGCCGCATAGGCAGCGACATCGCCGCGGAAATACATGCCAGTAAGTGATACCGCGACCATGGCGGCGCCGCAGGCGGCAGCAAATCGACGCCGCGCTTGGGAGTGGTGCGCTTTTTTACGCGGGACCTGGTTGTCTAAACTCGCAAATTTCACAAGCTCTGAGCTCGCCGCCATCGGAGGGCGCACGAAAGCGTCCGTCGAGGCAGGTGTCCGCCGCGGCTTCGCGCCCAAATTCGGGAAGGTACCCCCCTGCAGCAGGCTGCTGGAGTTGTAATCACCTCCGAGATGTTCAGCCCGCTGTACAGTATGCCAATGCGTTGGGGTGATCTTGCAGGGCTTGCCGTTTTCCCCGACCCAAGCACCTTCCTGAGCTGACCACTGAGCGAGCTCATATGTCCCATTGGTGTCATCCTCAAGGATGACAGCCTTCCCGTCTTTCGGCACCGTTTCGATAGGGCGACGCATGCTCTCGTTCTCCCGTTGAAACTGACGCATTCCCGGTTGCTGGTTGGCGCCTAATCTCGTCGCCAAGCCTAAACGCTGACAGACGGCTTTCTCGACTTGGCTATCGCTGCGGACACGCTACTAGCAAAGTGATTTTGGTTCGTGGATACGGCGTCAGCCTGTGCGTCCGGTTGCTGAATGGGATCAGCATTCAGCATAGCCCCATTCTCCGCACGCACTATGTCTTTGGTCTTGATTAGCTCAGCCCTCGGCACAACGCTTTCCGCTGTCTCTGGGTCACCTCTGATGGTCGGCAAAACGTCTTCCGTGGGCGCCCGGAGGTTTCGCCATAGCAACAGGAAGCCACTGACGAGAAGAACGACAGTGAACAGATCGAACATCATTGGGAGCATCGGCCACAAGCGATGGACCTCTTGAGTTCTGAGTCCGGTCTTTTGTCAGGCTGGCGGCAATTGAGATGAATTGGTCGCGTCTTCCGTCACCTTAGCTTTCCCCACCCGGCTCCGATCCACAAAACGGAACTTACCTATGACTCGGAACATTGTTGATGGTTCCAACGACGCGTCTCGTTTTGTGAAAGTCTCGACCGGCCTCGACCAAGCCACAGCAGCTAAATCCGCGGCTGGTTACAGAGGCCGCCAACCTCGCTACTCACAGCATTTGCCATCTTGTTGGACCGGCGGGCACGGCACCGAGCCGTAGGAGCAGAACACGCAGCAATCGCCAGCAAGCGGCTTAAGACGCTCACCGCAGCGCTTGCAGTCGTAGAAGAATTGGCAGGCGTCTGTCGGCATAGTCTCTGTCGTCGGTTGATTGCAGACCGGGCAGGTGATGGTCGATTCCAGGATCATGCTGGGGCGGCCTCACGGTTCGACGCGAATGCGGCAGGAAGAGCAAATAAAGTCGATGCCATAGCTGGTTGTGATGACTTCGAAGCCGTCCGGTATGCTATCGGCGGTCGGGATATCATCATCATCTTCTTGAGACAACGCAGCCGTTCCGGTTCTATGGCATGTGGGGCAGCGCAGCTGTTCGGTCCAGTGGTCGGCCATGCGGCTAAATGATTTTGAGGCTGCGATGGTTTCAAGCTGACGACCGAAACGACGCCGGAAGGAAGGCGTGTTGGTCACCTCAACAGCTAGGGAAACGCAATTAGGAAAGGTGTTTGCTGGTGCCGGTTGAGAGGATTGAACTCCCGACCTTCGGTTTACAAAACCGCTGCTCTACCGCTGAGCTAAACCGGCAAACCGTGTGTTTTAAATAGTTACAGGGGTTGTTCCCTGCCACTGGAATCGCCAGGGTACACGCTGGCGATTTTCTTTTGGCTCATTTGCGGTCCCTGTACCATGTGTTGGCTGTAGGGGCCAGTGCGGGCACGCACCAACCGGCCGCTATTGCTTGGTAGATTGCAGGAGGCTTTTTGTCTGCTCGCATGGAGCCGTCGACCTTCGCCTCGATGACGTATTTTTCACGTATGTTACGGTAGGTGGCATCTCTCATTTCGAGCGCGCCTTGGCGTTGGCTTGGCCGTCAAAATCGGCGTGACAGGCTTGTTACGAGATGTTGCACCGTCTCACCGGGGCCAGTCTGCCCCAGGTGCTAACGTGAAAGCGTGACACCATTGCACAGCTAAATGCATGCGGTGGAGAAGTCACCTCCGAGCTCATTGGCGGAGCCGCTCTGAGGACGCTCAACCGCTCACTTAATTGCAGACCTCCTCGTTCCATCCGTTCAACTCTTGCTCAAGATGACAGCCCTTCCTCACCGGGCGACAGGGGATATTTCTTTTACAGTAAATTAGCAGGGGCACCTGAACTTTCGCTTGCCTCAATATGCGTTTTTCGTGCCTCACCGGACTCCTGACATTTTGATCGGTTGTTTGGGCATCCGTCTGCGCAACCGAAACGAGCGCGAAAGCTATTCCGGCGAAAAGGAGTGACAAGGATCTCATGGCCGCTCCTCCAACATTTGAATAAGATGCTGCTGACTGGATCGAAAACCAAAAAAAGCAAGATGACAAGGACCGTTGTGGTCACAGCCACATCGGGTAAAGGACAAGGTGGCAGCGTAGCACTCTTGCCGACGTTTTTGGGCTTCGGCGCACTCGATCGGCTGGCTCAGCATCAGGTCCGAGTTGCCGACTTCGTCTCGGATTGTCTGTCCTTGCCAGCACTCAAACATGTGTGATGAATTGAGGTCGCCCGCGAGCTTCCGCAATTCACGTCGACATAAATATAAATAACGTCCCTGGCTCTGCTGTTGGGGATCAGGAAGGCTGGGGACCAGGGCGCGCATGTTCGGAATTCTGGGGCTGGGTTTTCTGCTGGGAATGCAGCACGCGCTCGAGGCCGACCATATCGCCGCGGTCTCCTCGATTGCGGCGCGCCGCACGGAAGTCGCCGATATTGTCAAGCATGGCCTGACGTGGGGACTCGGCCATAGCCTCACTCTGCTGGCGTTTGCCGCCGTTGCGATCGTGTTGGGCCACGCGATGCCTGAAGCTTTTGCGCGGCCGATCGAGACGGGCGTCGGGATCATGCTGGTTGGCCTCGGCGCGCATGTGCTTTGGCGGCTGTGGCGCGATCGAGTGCATTTTCACCCCCATGTGCATCCGGACGGCACGGTCCACTTGCACGCCCACGGTCATGCCGGAGAACGCATATCGCACGGCAGCTCGTCGCATGCTCATGCGCACGGGAGCGGCTTTCGCTGGCGCACGTTGCTGGTGGGACTCATGCACGGCATGGCAGGCTCGGCCGCATTGCTGTTGCTCACGGCATCGCAGGCGCCCAGCGCAGCGATCGGGCTCGGTTACATCGCGCTGTTCGGCGTCGGCTCGATGATCGGGATGGGTGCGCTGTCGGTAGTTATTGCCGTGCCGCTGGTGGTATCCGCGCGTTGGCTGAGCCTTGCCAACAGCGGACTGCAGGGCGCGGTCGGCGCCATCACCATCGCAATCGGTGTCAGCACTATCATTGCGACCACGGCTTGAGCAGATCGCGCCAGTTAACGTTTGCTGATCCTGGTCGCTTGCAATTGAGCGGGCCCCAATCCTCGCGCGTTAGTCTTACCGGCAGTTTTGGTCGGGCTTTTTAACCCTTCAGCCGGCCCATTGCGTTAAGCTATGTTGAGCGATCGGAACCCGCGTCAATGCGTATTTGGTTAGCCTTTGCCATTGTGATCGGAACGGCGTCCGCGGCTTTGGCCGACACCGCGCCCGTCCTCGTCATTCCCGGCCGCCCCGGCGTGCCCATCATTATCAACGGCATCGACGCGTCCTATGCTGTGGTCGAAGGCGACTGGGGGCTCGCCAAGGGTGAGCACTTCACGCCGGTCATCTATGGCGGCCGCTATGCCGATCCGACGCCGAATGTCGGTCACTATTATCCAAGCGCCGGATATCAGCCCGGTTACGGTCGCCTGGAGATCGAACCGCCCGCGAACCGTCGCCTGCCACAGCCCGCCGAGGGCTATCATGAGTCATGGTCGGCGCAATCTGCCCCACAGTCGGTGCAGCCGGAGGTACCGATGTATCCGCCGCAGGTGATTGTCGCGCCGCCAGGGGGCGATGCGGGCATACCGCAGGATTTCTCAGCGCCGCTGCGGAACTTTCCGCATCGAAAACTGCCGAAGGTTCCTCGTTGAATCCAGACCAAGAAAATTTCTACAGGAGAGCGTAATGCGTCAAATGATTTCAGGAATGGTAGCGGCAATCGCCGTGGTGACCGCGAGCGCCGCGCCGGCGCTGGCATGCGGATTTGGCTATGCGCCCTGCGCGAGGCCTCAGGTCTATGTTTCCCCGGCACCCTTCTACAGTTATTCGGACTGCTATGCCGGTTGCGGCGGTTGGGCCTATGAGCGGCTGCCTGATCCGCTACATCAGTACTATTTCGTCAACCAAGGCCCGACCTATACCGGTCCGGGCAACTTCGCGCCCTATCCATTTTATCGCGAAGACGCATATGGCTGGCGAGGCTATCGCCACCACCGGCACTATCATCACTATCGCTAGACTTTGCGCTGAAGACCGGCTCTGATAATCCGGCGAGACATCAGCGCGCCCGTTCGCATCGCGAGCGGGCGTTGTTTTTTTAACTCATCAGCCCGAGCCTGAAAGAGCCGATATAAAGCGCCAGCACCGCGGCATTCGAAACGTTGAGGCTTTTGATTTCGCCGGGCATGTCGAGCCGCGCCAGCCCGCTGCAGGTGTCGCGCGTCAACTGCCGCAAGCCCTTGCCTTCCGCGCCCAGCACCAGCGCCAACGGTTGCCGCAATGCCATCTCGCCTAGATTTTCATTCCCCTTGCTATCCAGCCCGACGGTCATGAAACCCTGGTCATTCATTTCGGTGAGCGCGCGCGCGAGGTTTTGCACCGTGACCAGCGGCACCAGCTCAAGCGCCCCGGACGCCGATTTGGCTAGCACGCCGGTCGCCTCGGGGCTGTGCCGCGCAGTGGTGACGATCGCCTTGACCGCAAACGCTGCCGCCGACCGCATGATCGCGCCGACGTTGTGCGGATCGGTGATCTGGTCGAGCACCAGCACGATGCCTTGCTGCGGCAAGGAGTCGATATCCGGCGAGGGCAGAGGCTCGGCTTCCGCGAGCAAGCCCTGATGAACCGCGTCCGGACCGAGGCGCTGATCGATCACGGCCGGGCGCACCATCTCCGGCGTGACGCGCGTAGGGATGTTTTCATCCGCCAGCCGACGCGCGGCGTTCTCGGTCAGCATCAGCTTGAGAATGTGACGTTGCGGGTTCGCCAGAGCCGCCACCACGGTGTGCCAACCGTACAAAATAACTGGACCATCCGCGGCGGCCTCGCGGCCGCGCCACGCCGGCCGGCGACCGGTTTCGCGGCGCTTTTCGGGCGGCTTGCCGCCTCCGTGCCGGAAGTGTTGCTTTCGATCGCGATCCCTCATGGGCCAGCTTGTGTCACGGGTTCCTGAGAATGGCAATTTGAGTGACTTGAGCTCTGGTTGGCGGCTGACCTTGGTTGACTTGGGCGGGGTGCTTCGCCCATAAACGCGCCGACCGGGCGCCCGTGATCGGGTCCGCGGTTTCAGCGTCATCAAAGGCCGTGCTTTCGCCATTTCGGCGGGTGGCTGCGATGCTGTTGAGAGGGGAAGTGTCCCGAGTGGCAAAGGGAGCTGACTGTAAATCAGCCGCCTCATGGCTTCGAAGGTTCGAGTCCTTCCTTCCCCACCATCTTGTTTTCGGGAATTTGGAATTACTCAGGTTTCTTGCCTGACACCCGCCCATCCCCGGGAGGTGAGGCGCGGGCCTTTGTCCTTGCGGACATACCGGCGTCCCATGACGGTTGGCTTCACGATGAAGGTGCGGCGGGCGAGGAGCCACAACAATCTCCTCATCCGGCGCAATTTCAGTTGGCTGTGGTTCCTCACCCAGCGTGCGCTGTCCTAAACTGGATTGTCAGCATGCATGTACATCTCAGCTGTTTTGGCCTGCGGAGAAGATTCAGCAGAGTTTATCGTCCTTACGAAGCGTATCGAGGGGTCCATCGCAGAAGCTGACCATGCACTCCCGTTTGCTGTATAGTCAGCATATTGATGCCATCAAATCCGCTCGTGAGGCGAGGATGGATCGGCGCGCGTTCATTG
>NZ_DATEPI010000115.1:0-10000 GCF_035273305.1 Bradyrhizobium sp.
AGGCTCTTGAGGCCGGCGACCTTGATGACGGCGCCGTCAGGGCAAAGATTTCCCTTGAGAACTGCGACGCCTCCATCCGGCATGATAGGCGCGCTTGTGGGAAAGATGACGTCGCCATCAGGCGCGTTCGCGTTGGCATACTCTTCCGCGATCGTCCGGCCCGAAATGGTCAGACAGTCGCCGTCGATATGACCGCTTTCCACCAGCGCACGGATCACGACCGCGGCGCCGCCGATATCATAGACGTCTTTGGCGGTATATTTCCCGCCAGGGCGGAGATTGCCGATCAGAGGCGTGCGCGCAAATACCTCGCCGACATCATCGATGGAAAAGGATATTCCGGCTTCATTGGCGAGCGCTGGGAGATGCAGGGCGGCATTGGCCGATCCACCGGTCGCGGCGACAATCGCGGCGCCGTTCTCCAGCGCCTTGCGCGTGACGATCTCTCGCGGCAACGGTCCGCCCCTCTTCAGCATCGCCATAACCAGTCGCCCGGCGGAACGCGCGACCTGCGCCCGCTCGGGGTAGACGCCGGGAATCATCGAGACGTTGGGCATAGTCAAGCCCATCGCCTCGGACACCATTGCCATGGTGTTGGCGGTGAACTGCCCGGCGCAAGCGCCGATCGTCGGCAAGCACGTCCGCTCGATGCCTTCGAGCGTCGCCCTGTCGATTTCCCCGGTCATGACCGCGCCAACGGCCTCGTAGGAATCGAGCACGGTCAGCGTTCTGCCCCCGAACCGGCCGGGAAGCGCACTTCCCCCATAGATGAAGATCGAGGGCACGTTGCAGCGGATCATTGCCATCATCACGCCAGGTAGCGTCTTGTCGCAACCCCCGAAGCCAATCAAGGCGTCGTAGGCCAGACCATGGACCACAGCTTCAATTGAATCGGCAATCAGCTCGCGCGACAGCAGCGAGAATTTCATCCCTTCGTGGTTCATGCTGATGCCGTCGGACACCGAAATCGTGGCGAATTCCCGCGGCGTGCCGCCGGCCTCCGCGATTCCGGCCTTCGCGGCATCGACCTGAAAATCGTGTGTCATGTTGCACGGCGTCTGCTCGCCTTTCATGCTGACGACGCCGATCATCGGCTTGGCGAGTGCATCATCGTCGAGTCCCATCGCGCGCATGAAGGCGCGATGGGGCGCACGATCCAGCCCATCGGTGGTCACGCGTGATCGCCATTTTTTCATGCGCGCGACCTCATGCGTCCGCCCGCAGTGCTTCAGATGTCAGGTCGTTTGCGGACAAGGTGCTACTGCAGCGGCGCGACGATGGTCGGATGCTTGAACTGCGCGACATCCATCTTTGGCAGCATCCCGGTCTCTGCATAGATATCCAGCATCTTCTGAATTGCCGGGAAATTCGGCGCGGCGCCGGGGTCCCTGCCGAAATCATTATCCTTGAGCAGATACGTGTCCAGAACCGGGATCGGCGCTTTCAACACTTCGGAGACGACCTTGAGCGTCTCCTCCCGATTTGCCAGTGCTTTCTTCATGCCCGACGTGATGTCGCGAACATAGGCCTTCACGAGATCAGGGTTCTTGTCGACGAATTCCGCGCGGCATGCCTCAAGGATATGAACGATGTTCGGCATTTCCTCGGATAACGAAAACAACTTGCGTGTGCCGCCCTTGGCTTCGGCGCGTGCCGCGAACGGCTGGTTCATGTTCACCGCATCGACACGGCCCTGGCGCAGCGCGTCTTCGGAGACGGCAAACCCGACCTCGACCAGCTTGATGTCTTTGGCCGGATCGACGCCGTTCTTCTTCAGCAGCATCGCGAACGGGCCATACGTGCCGCCGCCGATCACGGAAATGCCGACGGTCTTCCCTTTGAGATCTGAAATCTTCTTGATCGGGGAGTCATCCATGACCGCCCAGTACACTGAGAAGCCACCCGGCTTTTCGTACACATGCTGGGCCACGATGTAGGCCTTCAGGTTTCCGCCGACGACGCCGTTCGCCAGCGAGAGCGGCGCCTGCGTCGCGCAATCGAGCGCACCCGCCGCGAGAGCCTGCGTCATCGGCGCAGTACCCTGGAATTGCGTCCATTCGACCTTGTAGGTTTTACCGAGATCGGGAAATTCCGCGGGCCTGCGCATCATCCAGTATTTCGATTCCTCGGCTGGAATGGTCCAGCCGACCCGGATCGTCTGCTGCGCCTTCGATGGAGCTACGCTTGCCAGGATGGCGCTCAAAGCCCCGGCCGCCAGCATCCATTTTGAACATTTCAGCGTCATCCCCGCTCCACTTCTCCGATGCCGGCCAGCGTCAGCGCAACCAGGTTGAGCCAAGCCTTTCATGGTTCAAATGATGAGGCAAGCCATCGCGACATCCCCCGCACCGCCCGCCGCACCGGCAATTGTGCTAAGGCCAAGTTGCCGGATCAGCTCTCACCGGCAGGGATCAACGGAGATATTGAAATGGCCGCCGCGCGCGCAGAAACAGCGGAAAAGCTTGGCTATGTCGGGCTGGGAATGATGGGGTCGCCGATGGCGCGGCGCCTGTTAGATGCTGGTCACGACGTCACGATCTGGAACCGGTCGCCGGAGAAGGCCACCGCTTTGGTGGAAGCCAGCGGCAAGCTCGTGTCTCATCCGAGCGATGTGGCGGATGCGGCGAGCATCATCTTCATGTGCGTCACCGATGCCAGCGCAGTCGAAGAAGTGGTGTTCGGTCGCGACGGCATGGCGAAGGCGAAAGGCGCTGGAAAGCTCGTCGTCGATTTTTCCTCGATTCATCCGGACGCAGCGCGGGCGATCGCAGCACGGCTGAAAATGACCAATGGCATGGGCTGGATCGATGCTCCCGTATCCGGCGGCACCATGGGCGCGGAAGAGGGCACCCTCGCCGTGATGGCCGGCGGCGAGGCGGCCGAGATCGAGCGCGTGCGGCCCTATGTACTGAGGATGGCGCGACGGCTGACCCATATGGGACCGATTGGGGCGGGCCAGACCGCGAAGCTCTGCAACCAGGTGATTGTGGGCTGCGCGATGGCGGTGCTTGCCGAGGCGACGCGTCTTGCCGTCAACGCCGGGATCGATGCCGGCCGGCTGCCCGAGGCGCTCGCGGGCGGCTTTGCGGATTCGATTCCTTTGCAGTTGTTCGTGCCCCGAATGGTACAGGGCATTCATTCCCCGCCGCTCGGCCACATCGCCACGATGCTGAAGGACCTGGATACGGTGATCGATGTGGCCAGCCACACATCCAGTCCGGTGCCGATGGCAAGCCTTGCCGCGCAACTATTCAGACTAGCGAAAGCAGCCCGCGGCGCAGATGCCGATGCGCTTGAAATTTACAAGCTGTCGGCGAGCCAGCCCGGTTAGCGAGTCCTGGCAGATCATACGGTCCATGCGTGGATCGCTCACACGCAGCCCTGCAGCATGACACGGGTTATACCGAGCAGTAGCGTTCCTTGATCTCGTTATCGGCGAGCAGCTCGTTCGCGGTGGCCTGATAAACCACGGCACCTTGGTCCAACACGTAAGCGCGGTCGGCGATGTCGAGCGCCAGTTCGACGTTCTGCTCGACCAGGAGAACCGTCGTTCCCTCCTTCTTCATGGCCCGAAACAGCGCAAACATTTCGTCAACCAGCACCGGCATGATGCCTTCAGAAGGCTCATCAAGCATGATGAGGTCCGGATTGGCGATCATGGCACGAGCGATCGCCAGCATCTGCTGCTCACCGCCGGACATCGTCAGCGCTTCCTGGTCGAGACGTTCGGCCAATCGCGGGAAGACGCGGGCGATTTTCTCAATCAGCTCGGCCTCGCGTTTCTTCTCCGGCGACGCCACAAGCCCGAGCCTCAAATTCTCGCGAACCGAAAGCCCCTGCACGATCCGCCGTTCCTCGGGCACATAGGCCAATCCCAGCGCAAAGCGTATGTGAGCAGGCTCGGTCAGCAGCTCCTTTCCCTTGAAGATTGCCGATCCGCGCGTCCTGTCCATCAGGCCCATGATGGATTTGAGCGTCGTGGTTTTGCCCGCGCCATTGCGTCCGATCAGGCAAACGATTTCGCCCTTGGCCACCTCGAGCGAGATATCCTGCAGCACATGGCTCGATCCGTACCAGGCGTTCAGATTATTGACCCGCAGCATGCGATCAGTGCTCCCGCTGGCCAAGATAGACGCGTTTTACCGCTTCATTCCTGCGAACCTCCCCAGGTGTACCCTCCGCGAGCAGCTCACCATGGTGCAACACCAGGATACGATCGCTGATCCCAAGCACCAGCTTCATTTTGTGCTCGACCAAGATGACCGTGCGTTCACTGGCGAGTTTCACGATCAGGTCCATCATGGTCCGGGTTTCTTCGGGACTCATTCCGGCCGTTGGCTCGTCAAGCAACAACAGGCGCGGTCGGCTCGCCAGCGCCATCCCGATTTCCAGCGCGCGTTGCTCGCCATGCGCCAGCGTCTTTGCCGCGCGCTCCCGCGACTCCCACAAGCCAACCAGCGATAGCAATTCGTCAGCGCCCTCGGCCAGTTCGCCTAGTCTCGCGCGCGGACGCCACATGTTATAGCGCGACACCAGCGCCTGCAGCCCGATACGGATGTTCTCGCGGGTCGAAAGCTGGGGGAAGACATTGGTGATCTGAAACGATTTTGCGATTCCCATGTGGGCAAAGCGGTGCTGCGGAATCCCGGTCACATCCCGGCCTTCGAATTCAACGCTGCCACTGGTTGGCCGCAACGCCCCAGACAGCAGATTAAAATAGGTGCTCTTGCCCGCCCCGTTCGGGCCGATGATCGATGTGATAGCGCCTTTGGTAAATTCGGCTGAGATGTTGTTCAGTGCGACGAACTTGCCGAAGGTCTTGCCGACGCCTCTGGTGCGCAGAATGGGAGTCGTTGACGATGACGATGCGCCGGTGGTCATCGCCTGCCCCGCGAAATAAGAGTCCCCCAGATCCCCGCCGGGAAGAACAGCACGCAAATCATAAAGACCGCACCGACAATCAATTGCCAATGCACGGTCCAGAGCGAGACGAGATTTTCGAGCAGCAGGAACGCTGCGGCGCCGATCATTGGCCCGAAAAACGTCCCCATGCCGCCAAGCAGTGCAATCATCACGACAATGCCCGAAGTGTCGTAATGCATGATTTCGATCGGCACGATCGACAGATGCAGTGCCTGCAGAGCGCCGGCCAAACCGCAAAATCCACCCGACAAAACGAAGGTGATCAGACGCGTGGCGGTGACATCGTAACCAGAGGCCTTGGCGCGGGTCTCGTTTTCGCGGACCGCTTCAATAACGGCTCCGAACGGCGAAGCCAGTATGCGCGAGAGAACAAAAAACGCGGCGATCACAAAAGCCGCGATCACGTAATAGCGCGTCAATGGGTCGATGAAGTCCAGCCTCAGCCCCAGGACGTTGATCACACGAACATTGATGCCGCGGAGCCCGTTTTCGCCGCCGGTCCAGTCGACGGCTTGATAGAACAGGTAATAGACGCATTGCGAGAGCGCCATCGTCACCATCGCGAAGTAGATTCCGCGGGTTCGGATCGCGAGTACGCCGATCATTCCCGCCATCAGTAGCCCGCCCAGAATGCCGATCACGATTGCGGCGTACCAAGGCAGCGCGAAATGCACGATCGCAATGCCGCAAAGATAAGCGCCCGTGCCGAACAGCGCGGCATGTCCGAAGGACAGCAAGCCCAGATAGCCATAGACCAGATTGAAGCCGAGCGCGTACAAGCCATAAATCAAAATGTTCACCGCAAGCGCCGTGAACGGCATGACCAGCGGAAACACCAGCACCACAAGGCTTGCGATGCTTCCGCGATGCCTCGTCGCAAAGTGAAACCAGCTTACCGGCGCTGCTTTCGCCAGCTTGTATGGCTGGGTCATCTCATTCATGAGCTGGTGTTACCCTTCAACTCATCAATCCGGCGCGGCCGAAGAAACCCTGGGGGCGAACGATCAGAACAATCGCCATCAGCGCAAAAATCGATACCTTTCCCATCTCCGGCGCAAACAGCGAGGTCATGCTGACCACGACGCCCACCAGCAGTCCGGCGAGCACGGCGCCCCCGATCGATCCCATGCCGCCGACCACCGTCACCACAAACGCCTCGGCAAGAATGGTGCTGCCCATCTCCGGACTCACGCCCTGAAGGGGTGCCGCCAATAGCCCCGCGAACCCTGCAATCGCAGTTCCGATACCGAATACGATCAGCCAGACTCGAGCGACGTTTACCCCTAGCACGCGAACAATCTGCGGATCGCGCGCGCCGGCACGAATGATCAGTCCGAAACTGGTCTTTTCCAAAAACAGCCAAAGGGCCAGCAGCACTGCCGCGGTCGCCCCAATAACGAATAGCCGATACAGTGGAAAATACCCGACGCCGATGTTGACCGCGCCTTGCAGAACTTCCGGAGTATCGAACGGAAATCCGGTCTTGCCGAACGCAATGCGAACCAGCTCGACCATCACGTAGCTCAAGCCGAACGTCAGCAGCAATGGATAGTCAATACCCCTGCCGTAGAGCGGCCGTATCAGGATACGTTCCACCACCAGGCCAAACAACCCGACCGCCAATGGCACGATGACCAGGCAGATCCAGAAATCTCCGCCGAGCATGAGCATGTAGACGCCGACATACGCGCCAACCATATAGAAGGCGCCATGGGCGAAATTGACGACCGTCAGCATGCCGAAAATCAGCGAAAGCCCGATCGCAAACAGAACATAGATGGCGCCGAGAGCCAGCCCGGCGAACAGTTGCAACGCAATCAGGTTGACGCTCAGACCGGCCATACGCTTTCCTCCAGAGAGTGTGCCCGAAGGGGGCACACCCTCGCGCGCGTCGTCAGGCTTTATGCCCGAGCTCGGCACAGGTGCGCAGATTAGCCTCGTTGGGCTCATCCGTGCTGATCACCTCGAATACATCGGATTCGTTGCGCAGGTTTTTCGATTTCGACTTGATGACCAGCACCGACTGCACCGATTGGTGATCGCATTTGCGATAATATTGCGGACCCTTGTAGAAATCGTATTTCAGTGCTTCCAGCGCGGCCACCACCTTGTCGGTTTCAACGCTGCCGGCATTCTTGACCGCCGTCAGCACCGTTCGCACGCCGCCATAGCCGAGCGCGCCGTAATCGGTCGGCAGTTTGCCGTCGTACATTTTCTTGAAGGCTTCGTTAAAGGCCTTTGTGGATGCAAATTTATCCTCGATGCCCCAATAGAATGAACACCCGCCGATCACGCCCTCGAACGCCTGCGGCCCGGCGGCGACCCGGCTCGCATGCGAGAGCAGAGGTGCGATGATTTGCGTCGTCTGTTTGATCCCGAAATCGGTCGCCTGCTTCAGCACGATCTGCTGGTCACGGCCGAAGTTGCTGATGCAGAGAATATCCGGTTTCAGCGCCTGGATTCGGGGCAGCAGCGTCGAGAAATCGGATGTGCCGAGCGGGTGGCGGATGTCGCCGAGATTTTGGATATTGAATGCCTTGCCGACCTCGAGGAAGCCGCGGACCATCTCGTGACCGTAGGCATAATCCGCGGTGAGGAACGCGACTTTCTTGCCAAACTTCGAAAACGCGTATCGTCCGACCGCGCCGGAGGTCAGATGCGGGTTTAAGGCTTCGTGGAAGGTGAAACGGCTGAAATCGGCGGCCTCGTTGATGGCATCCGACTGGCTGATCGAATTGAAGATGATTCCGCGTTCTTTGGTAACGTTGTTGATCGCAAGCTGCACCGCGGCAGAAAGACTGCCGACAACGAAATTCACCTTCTCCTTTTCGACCAGTTCCAAGGTCCGGGTCGCGGCTTCACCGGGATTGAGCTTGTCGTCTCGAACCAGAAGCTCCGCCTTGCGGCCGTTGAGCCCGCCCGCGTCGTTGAACTGCGCGATGGCAAGCTGCGCAGCCCGCACCTGGTCCTGCGCTTCGGTGCCATACGGCCCGGTCAGGGGAACCGGAAAACCGATTTTGATATTTGCTTCCTGCGCCTGTAGCAAATTGATGCGAAATGGCGAGGCGGCGAACGCCGCTCCGGCGCTGGCCGTCGCCAGCAAGCGACGGCGGGTCATCGATGCGGACGTGATCTTTTTCATTTTGGTCGTTCTCCCTGAATTTTATGTTCGCTTCGTCGGCCTCGTGCTCGTTCAAATTTTCCCCAAGGCGGTCAGGATAACCTGCGGCGTCAGCGGAATCTCGGTGATAATAGCGCCGAACGGTTTCAGCGCATCATTGACTGCATTGGCCACCGCCGCGGCGGCGCCCGCTGTTCCGGCCTCTCCCGCGCCCTTTGCGCCCAATTCCGTTTCGGCGGTCGGGGATACCACGTGAGCGACATCGATGTCAGGCATTTCGCCGGACATTGGCACCAGATAATCGGCCATGTTGGCGTTGGTCAGTTGGCCGCGCTCGTCATAGATGCACTTTTCGAACAGCGCCGCGCCAAGGCCCTGGACCACTCCGCCCCGAATTTGCTCGTCGACCAGCTGCGGATTTACAATCGTCCCGCAATCCTCGACTACCCAATGCCGGAGCAGCTTCACAAAGCCGGTGTCGGTATCGACTTCTAGCCAGGAGGCCTGGACACCATTGGTAAAGGCAAACGGGTATTCGCGGGGCACGAAATGACGCGTCGCCATCAATTCCGGCTGGATTCCAGGCGGCAACGTGTCAGGGCGGAAATAGACGATTCTGGCCAGTTCGCGGAGCTCGATGCGCGATGAGCCATCACTTGCATTGACAACCGCATCATTGGCGATGTCCAGATCGTCGGGCGAAGACTGAAGGATCGCAGCCGCGACGTCGAGGATGTTCTTGCGAAGCACCTTCGCAGCCTGAAGAGCGGCCTCGCCGCCGATCCCTGCTCCTCTCGAAGCCCAGGTGCCACCGCCGTAAGGCGTGTTGTCGGTATCCCCGAGAATGATGCGGACGCGTTCCATCGAGACACCGAGCACGCTGCCGACGATCTGCGCCGTGAGGGATTCTGATCCTTGTCCCTGCTCGGTGATACTGGTCTGGCAAATCACCGACCCTTGAGCGTCCAGCCGCACCGCGACACCGTCCTGCGACGAGATGCGCGCGCCGCCGACACCATAGAAAGCCGCACTAGGATTGGTAACTTCGATGAAGCTGGCAATTCCGATGCCGCGATGAACGTTCTTCTTGCGCAACGCCTCCTGTTCGGCGCGGAGCTCTTCGTAATTCATCGTGGTCACGAGCTTGTTCATCGCGGCATGATGCGACAATAGCTCAAATCGAAGACCTGACGGCGATACGCAGGGATAGGCATGGTCGGGAATGAGATTGCGCCGACGGATCTCCACCGGGTCCATGCCGATTTTCGCCGCCGCCAAATCCACCAGGCCCTCTGTGATCGAACAAGCGATGGGGTGACCGACCGCGCGGTACTGGCACATGACGTTCTTGTTCTGAAACACCACGCGAGCATGGGCGCGATAGTTCTTGGTTAGATAGGGACCACCAACCAGATTGACGATTTGGTTAGCTTCGATGGCGCTGGTCCTCGGATACATCGAATATGGGCCGATCCCCGTGAGATCGTCGATCTCGAACGCCACGATGCTGCCATCCCGCTTAACACCCACCCTGCCCTTGCACTGGTGGTCGCGGGCATGAATATCGGTGTTAAAGCTTTCAACGCGATCGGCAACGAACTTGATGGGGCGGCGGAGCAGCTTGGACAGCGCATAGGTCGCCATTTCGTCGGCGTAAATGTGAACCTTGATGCCGAACGAGCCGCCGACGTCCTTGCAAACCACGCGAACCTGCGAATCCTCAAGCCCGAGATGGAGCGCCGCGATGTTCTGCACCATGTGCGGCGCCTGCGTGCCCTGATAGATCGTGAGCCTTTTTTCGCCCTCGTTCCAGTCGGCGACCACCGAACGGGGCTCCAGCGTCACTCCGGTGTGGCGGCCAAAGATGAAATCCGCTTCCACCACCTCATCGGCGTCGGCGAACGCGGCGTCAACCGTCCCAACGTCGAGGTGGCGCTCGAAGGCCAGATTGTCGCC
>NZ_DATEPI010000116.1:0-41475 GCF_035273305.1 Bradyrhizobium sp.
GAAGCACACTCCTGCTCGGGGGCTCGGCGTCACTGCTGCTCGGCTTGGCCGGCAACGCAAGCTCGCAGACTGCACCGCCCGCAGCCGGTGCAGCGACCACTCTGCCCGGCATCACCGTCGTAGCGCCCCGTCGCGTGGAGCCGCCACGCCGCGCGAGAGTCCGGGTGGTCACGGGTAAGCGTCGCGAGATTCCGCGGGCGCCCCCACCGCCGCCAACGGAAACGCAAATCGTGGCTGGCAAGAATGAAAAATTCGACGAGGCCCGCCAGAATATTATTGCACCGCTCGGCGCCACTGCGCATCAAATGAACCACCAGGCTATTGAAGCGCTGCCGCAGGGGAACAATGCGTCGCTCGACAAAGTGCTGTTGCAGTTTCCTGGAGTGACGCAGGACTCTGCCGCGAGCGGAGAACTGCATGTGCGGAACGAGCATGCCAATATCCAATATCGCATCAACGGGATCATGCTGCCCGACGGAGTCGGCGCGTTCGGCCAAATCCTCGACACCGGGATCGTCGGCAGCCTTACGCTGCTGACCGGCGCGTTGCCGGCACAGTATGGATTGCGCACGGCAGGCGTGCTGGACATCCTGACCAAGGCCGACGCGTTCAACAACTCCGGAAGCGTTGGTATCTACGGCGGAAGCCACGGCACGATCACGCCGAGCTTCGAATATGGCGGCACCGTCGGGCAAACCCAGTATTTCGCCTCCGGACGCTTTCTTCAAAATAACCTTGGAATAGAAAATCCGACTTCCTCGAGGGAAGCCATTCACGACCGCACGTCACAGGAAAAGGGATTTTTCTATTTATCGACCGTGCTCGATTCTACCAGTCGCCTCACCTTCATGAGCGGCATATCGAATTCCACGTTTCAGATTCCGAACAATCCCGGACAGACGCCGAATTTCACGGCCTTTGGCGTCTCCAATTTCAATTCAACTTTCCTCAACGAACATCAGAATGAGTTCAACCAATTCAATGTCGCTGCCTACCAGAAGTCGATCGACGACATCGATCTGCAGGTCTCGTATTTCAACCGCTATAGCCAGTTGCACTTTATGCCGGACCCGATCGGCGATCTCGTGTTCAACGGAGTGGCATCGGACGTTTACCGTCAGAGCTTCGTCAACGGGATCCAGGAAGATACCGCGTGGCGAGTCGGCTATGCGCATACGCTGCGCTTTGGATTTTCCGCCAGCGCTGAGCGAAGCTTGGTCAATAATGCTTCGACCGTGCTGCCGCTGGTCGATCCCAGCGACCCGACCGCAGGCACGATCGATGCGCCATTTTCGATCTTTGATTCAAACAGCAAGACCGGTTGGCTCCTCGGCACCTACATTCAGGATGAATGGAGGATCACAAACCAGCTGACCCTGAACGCCGGGTTGCGGTTCGACCAGATGTATCAGTACGTCGATGCCAACCAGCTCAGTCCACGCATCAGCCTGACCTGGAAGCCCTATGACGGCACTACCTTCCATGCGGGCTATGCGCGAAACTTTACGCCCCCGCAGCAGGTCATCGCGGCCCCGACCAATCTGGCGCTGGTGACGCCGCCTGCGGTCCCCGCCAACACGCAAACTCCCGAGATCGGGCTCAACAGTCCTGTCCTGCCGGAGCGATCTCACGTGTTCGACGTCGGCGTCGTCCAGAAGATATATCCCGTGCCCGGCCTCGAGGTGGGCGTCGACGGCTATTACAAGATCGCCCGCGACCTGCTCGACGACGGCCAGTTCGGCGCCGCATATGTGCTGAACGGATTCAACTATGACCGTGGTGAGAACATTGGTCTGGAGGTCAAATCGACCTACACCAACGGCAACTTCCGCGCGTACGGAAACATTGCCTGGGCAAAACAGGTTGCCACCAACATCGTATCAAACCAGTTTCTGTTCAGTCAGGACGAGCTAAACTATATTGCCACTCACTACATCTACACCGATCACGCCCAGGTCCTGACCGCATCGGCGGGCGCCTCGTATTTGTGGAACGGCACGCGCTTCAGCGCGTCCATGATCTATGGCAGCGGACTTCGGTCCGGCTTCGCCAACACGGATCATCTGCCGTCATATACTCAGGTCAACCTCGGTATTTCGCACGAACATCTTTTCCCCGGATGGACCAAGCCGACCACGCTCCGCTTCGACGTCGTCAACCTGTTCGATTCGATCTATCAAATCAGGGATGGCTCGGGCATCGGTGTCTTCGCGCCGCAGTTCGGGCCGAGGCGGGGCTTCTTCGTCGGTGTCTCGCAGAAGCTGTGATGTGCGCGGACAGCTATCGCGCCATGCTCCAGTCAGGACGAATGGCGCCGGAGACATCGGTGAATGCGCCCTCGGCGAGCTCCGCAACCAACAGGCGGTCGTAGTCCACTGGTCCCGGCATGCTCGCCCGCCCCTTCGGCACGCGCCTGAAGCCGACACAGCTGTAGTAGCTTTCGTCGCCGACCAGCAACACCAGCCGATGTCCCTTGGTCTTGGCCTCGCTGAGTGCGCGCTCCAGCAGCGCTCGCCCGATCCCGCGGCTTCGAAATGGCGGCTCGACGGTGAGCGGCCCAAGCAGCAACGCTTTTGTGTCGCCGATGCAAATCGGCAATTGCCGCACCGAACCGACGAGCAGCGTGCCGATCCTGGCGGTAAACGACAGCTCGAGCAGATGATCGACGTGCTCCCGAATCCGGTATGCGCTTAGCACGAAACGGCCGGGCCCGAAGGTGCGCTCGTGCAGGCGTTCGATCGCCTGCGCGTCGTTGGCAGTTTCGGCCAATATTGTGACAGCGAGATCGCTCATGACGCGCGGGATAGCATCTGGCGAACGCGCGGTCCATTGCCCCGCGCCGGCGATCGCACCGTCAATTCTTGCTCAACGGCGGTTGCGACAAATAGGCCAATAGCTTGATCTCGCGCCGTCCGCGCGTGACGGTGTCAAGCACCATTCCCGAAGACAACGACAGCATTGCCAGGATCATCAGTCCCATCGACAGCACTGCTGTGGGCAGACGCGGGACAATGCCTTCCTCCACGAAAGTGATAATGATCGGGATTGCCAGACCGATCGAAATCAACGTCAGGAAGACGCCGATCACCGCGAAAAAACGCAGCGGCTTTTCCGACCGGTAAAGTTTCAAAATCGTGCCAAGAATTCGAAAGCCGTCACGCCAGGTATTGAGCTTGCTGAATGATCCCTCGGGACGGGCATAATAAGGTGTTTCGATCTCGGCGACCGGCAGCGCCAGCTCCAGCGCATGCACTGCCAACTCGGTTTCGATTTCGAAGCCATCCGACAGCACCGGAAACGATTTGACGAATCGGCGGGAGAATACGCGATAGCCGGACAGGATGTCCGTGAAGGCCTGGCCAAAGACCGACGACAGAAAGCCGGTCAGCATCCAGTTGCCGGCGCGATGGCCGGTTCGATAGGCAGCCTGGACTTTGTCTATTCGCAGGCCCACGACCATGTCGAGGTGATCCGAGATCAACGCCTCGATCATCCGGGGAGCACTGGCCGCGTCATAGGTCGCATCGCCATCGACCAGGACATAGATATCCGCATCAATGTCGGCGAACATGCGCCGGACCACATGGCCCTTGCCTTGGCGGCGTTCGCTCCTCACTTCGGCCCCGGCCTCCCGCGCCACCACGGCAGTGCGATCGGATGAATTGTTGTCATAGACGAATATCTCCGCTTTCGGCAGCGCTTTGCGAAAATCGGCGACAACGGTGGCGACCGCCGCCTCTTCGTTGAAGCACGGCACCAGAACCGCTATCCGCATCGAAGATGTCATTTCTGAAAAACCCGATTCCATCCGATCTCTCGACTCGAAACTTCCCTTAGCACACTCAAGCGCTCGCCGGCTGGCGACAAGCCGAGCGTCCACCATGTTACCGCCTTCAATACGGCTGCTAGTCGCCATCGCTAGCGCCAGGTCCCGATCTGGCTCTTGCCCTGAAGCGCCTCGGATATCCGCAGGCGGGTACCCGTAGTGGTATCCTCGGGCAGCGCGCCGGCTTCGAAGAAGCCGCAGGCAACGATCTCACGATTCGGCTCGGGTGACTGATTTTGGCGAAAATTCCGGACCAGGTAGACCGCAACGTGGTCACGGCTGGACACGTGACTGTTGAAGAACATCCCCAGCAGGACCGGCTCACCAACTACTTCGATACACCCCTCCTCGGCCAACTCGCGCCGCAGCGCGTCGAGGAAGCTCTCACCCGGTTCGACACCGCCGCCGGGCAAATGCCAACCGGCGACATAACTGTGCTTGACGAGAAAGACGCGATCATCGCCGTCAACGACGATGCCGCGGACTCCTAGCGTCATACCCCGGGACAAGCGCCAATACAGATGGAAACCGCGCCGCAGCAGCGGCTCGAACCGCTTTCGCAAAGCCTCAAGTTTCATCGCGGTCTAATTCCAGTATTTCCGCAGATTGTGATTGATCCTTGCATCGCGCAGGCCCGCTTGCCATTACCTTTTCCGGATACAGGATATCATGACATGCCGTGGCTCACTGGCTCAGCCCGCCCGCTCGGATGGATGTAATGTCGTCGTTCACGCTGGCGCATTTGTCGGATCCTCATCTTCCGCCGATGCCCGCCGCGCGGCTTCGCGATCTCGCGGGCAAACGTGCGCTCGGTTATCTCAATTGGATTCGCAACCGCCACAAGTATCATCGCCGGGATGTGCTCGACGCAATTGTATCGGACATGCAGGCGCAAGCGCCGGATCACATCGCGGTCACCGGCGACCTCGTCAACATCGCCCTGGAGGCGGAGTTTGAACCGTCGCGCACGTGGCTCGAGAGCATCGGGCCGCCGGGTCGCGTCAGCGTCGTTCCCGGCAACCACGATGCTTATGTTCGCGCCACCAGCAATCGGTTTGCGCAAGCCTGGGCAGGTTATCTCGGTGATGACCAGGGTCGCGATGGCGCGAGCTCCTTCCCCTCCCTCCGCCGCCGCGGTCCGCTGGCGCTGATCAGCCTGTCATCGGCGGTCCCGACGGCGCCATTAATGGCGACGGGGCAGCTCGGCCATACCCAGATTGACGCGCTTGCTCGCTTGCTCGCCGGATTATCCACCGAGCAGGCTTTTCGGGTGCTGCTAATCCATCACCCGCTGCGCTCGAATGCCTATACCAAGCGGCTTACCGATTCTCATCTCCTCCTCGCGCTTTTGAAGCAGCATGGCGTCGAGTTGATCCTGCATGGGCACGATCACGTGCATTCAACGATTTGGATCGAGGGACCCCACGGCTCGATACCCGCCCTTGGCGTGCCTTCGGCATCGGCGATCGCGCATCGGCAGCATCCCGCCGCCGCCTACAATCTGTTTTCCATCCAACGCGACGGCGCCGTCTGGCAGGTAGAACAGATCGTCCGCGGGATCGACGAGGGGCTGCGCGTTCGGGAGTTACGGCGGGTGCGATTGATCTAGCTTATTCTCACGCGCTTTCCTCACCGGCATCCCCTTCCTGGAAAACGCTCTAGCTCTGCAAACTCGCGTACAGCGCCAGCGCGAACAGGGCGAGCGCGCCGGCAATGAAGCCCAGCGCGAATGTCCAGAACCTGCTGGGGCGCGGCTTCTCGCTCACCGTCGCTTGCGGCTCCGGGGTGGCGACGAGCGCATGCTCGCGCTCGACCATGCGCCGCGCGACGTAGTCGGTGACCGCGTCGACGATATCGGTCACGTCATGCGATTCAGCAATGACGATGCGGCCGAAGCGGGTGTCCTGCACGAACCGGTAGATCCGCTTGTCGCGTCCCATCACGACATGAGCGACCACGTCGATCCACAGCCGCGGCGTCTCGCCCTGGCTGATGCCGCGATCGAACAGATCGACACGATCCGGAATTTGCGCGAACAATGGCTCCAGCGCGTCGTTCAGAATTTCCAATCGCGCCACCTCGGCATCGCGCAGGTCGACAACAACTCCGGTGCGATCGGCCGCCTCGATCCGAGCCTGCCGTAAGGCATCGCGCAGCCGAATCGGATGCCGATCGCTCACGGCCTGAGTTGCGGTATTTGACGCCTCTGACATCCGGTTGATCGCCCCTGTCCCGATGGTCCCCACGGGACTTAGCGTATCAGCAACCCCGAATTCCGCAAACGTTCTTTGCTGCCAAATACTTAGAGGTTGATGCGGCGAAACGACTGCGGGCCTGCCTGGAGGAGCCGGACGGGGCCGCTGCGCAGCTTTGCTTTCGGCCGTGGACCGGCCGATATCAGGCCGGGACGCGAGAGGGCTCTTCGACAATCGAGAAGCGAACACCGGCTTTGTGCCGGTTCTCTTCCGATACCTCGCGCCAGCACTCCTCGGCTTCCTTGCGGGTCTTGAACGGGCCTTTGACCTGGGCGGAGCCTTCCACGAGCTTGTGGAAGTTCATCGAACCGAACTCGCCCCCAATCACCCAGAAATTGCTGCCTTTGGTCATCATTGCCTCCTGTTATTCAGCTGCCTGAATCTGGATCTCAGAACCGTGAGCCTTGAACTGTGCGGCTTCGGTGGAGTCGTGAAGCGCCGTGGTCGACGAGGTGCCGGCAGTGATCGTGGTCGACACCAGATCGAAGTAGCCGGTGCCGACCTCGCGCTGATGACGGGTCGCCGAATAGCCGTGCTTCTCCGATGCGAACTCGGCCTGCTGCAGGCGAGAGTAAGCTGCCATGCCTTCGGCCTTGTAGCCGCGCGCCAGTTCGAACATGCCGTGGTTGAGGGAATGGAAACCCGCCAAGGTCACGAACTGGAATTTGTACCCCATCGCGCCGATTTCGCGCTGGAACTTTGCGATGGTGGCTTTGTCGATGTTGGCTTCCCAGTTGAACGACGGTGAGCAGTTATAGGCCAGCATCTTGCCGGGATAGACCTTGTGCACGGCCTCGGCGAATTCCTTTGCTTCCTTCAGGTTCGGCGTCGACGTTTCCCACCACAGCAAATCCGCGTATTTCGCGAACGCGATGCCGCGCTTGATGCAATGGGCGAGACCGGTACCGGGCTTGAGGCGAAAGAAGCCTTCGGGAGTGCGCTCGCCGGTGATGAACTCGCGATCGCGCTCGTCGACATCGGCGGTGATCAGCTTGGCGCTCTCTGCGTCGGTGCGTGCGAGCACGAAGGTGGGCGTGCCGCAAACGTCGGCAGCCAGACGCGCGGCAATCAGGTTGCGCTCATGCGCCGCGGTCGGGATCAGCACCTTGCCACCCATGTGGCCGCACTTCTTTTCCGAGGCAAGCTGGTCCTCGAAGTGGACGCCGGCCGCGCCCGCCTCGATATAGGCTTTCATGATTTCGAACGAGTTCAAGGGACCGCCGAAGCCTGCCTCGGCGTCGGCGACAATCGGAACGAACCAGTCGATCTTGGCGCCGCCCTCGGAGTGCTCGATCTGGTCGGCGCGCTGGAAGGTGCGGTTGATGCGACGACACAGCTCCGGCCCGGCGTTGGCGGGATAGAGGCTCTGGTCGGGGTACATCGCGCCCGCCGTATTGGCGTCGGCGGCGACTTGCCAGCCCGACAGATAGATCGCAGGCAGTCCGGCACGCGCCTGCTGCATGGCCTGGTTACCGGTTACCGCGCCGAGCGAATTGACGTAGGGCTCCTTTTTCAGGGACTCCCAGAGCCGATTGGCGCCTTTTTCGGCCAGCGTATAGGCGATCGGCACGGAGCCACGCAGCCGCTCAACTTCGGCCGGGGTGTAGGGACGGCTGATGCCATCGAAACGCCCGGCGGGCGCGGGGACTAGCTGCTCAAAGCTCTTTGCCATCGTGATCTCCAATCGACATTCGTGACAGTGCGTTGCGAAACGTGGCTGGAGCTAAACGCGAATTGCGTTAATTCGTATATAGATCTTGCAATCTAATGATGATGTCTTGTAACATCTTCTATTGTAGTAACTGTCATTTTGTAATTTTTTGTCACAAGCGAGGCTGTGATGGCAACGGACGCCGGCAAAAAACTGTTCGTCGGACCGCGCTTTCGACGCATCCGCCAGCAACTCGGTCTGTCGCAGACCCAGATTGCTGAGGGGCTCGGGATCTCGCCGAGCTATATCAACCTGATCGAGCGCAACCAACGTCCCGTCACCGCGCAGATCCTGCTGCGCCTGGCCGAGACCTATGACCTCGATTTGCGCGACCTTGCCACCGCCGATGAGGATCGCTTCTTCGCCGAATTGAACGAGATTTTTTCCGATCCGCTGTTTCGCCAGATCGAGCTTCCGAAACAGGAGCTGCGCGATCTCGCGGAATTGTGCCCTGGCGTCACGCACTCGCTGCAGCGGCTATACGCGGCCTACACCGAAGCACGCCGCGGTGAAACCCTGGTCGCCGCCCAAATGGCCGATCGCGACCAAGCCAGCAGATTCGAAGCCAATCCGATCGAGCGCGTCCGCGAGTTGATCGAAGCCAATCGCAACTATTTCCCCGAACTCGAACAGGCTGCTGAAAATCTGCGCGACGAATTGAACGTGCCTTCCGAACAGCTGTTTGCGGCGCTCGCGACGCGCTTGCGCGAGAAGCATTCCATTGTGACCCGCATCATGCCGCTCGATGTCATGCGCGAGACGTTGCGGCGGTTCGATCGCCATCGCCGTCAAGTGCTGATCTCGGAGCTGGTGGACGGCCCCGGCCGCGCCTTCCAGCTCGCTTTCCAGATCGGGCTTGCCGAGTGCTCCGGGACCTTCGAGACAATCATCAATCGCGCCGGTCCGCTCGATGACACCCCGCGCCGGCTTTATCGCATAACGCTCGCGAATTACTTCGCTGCCGCAGTGATGATGCCGTATCAGGCTTTTCATGCGGCTGCCGAAGCCCTCGGCTACGATGTCCATGTGCTCGGCCAACGCTTCAACGCGGGATTCGAGCAGGTCTGTCACCGCCTGACCACGCTGCAGCGGCCTAACGCGCGCGGCGTGCCGTTTTTCATGTTGCGCGTCGACAATGCCGGCAACGTCTCGAAGCGATTTTCCTCCGGCACGTTCCCGTTCTCGAAATTCGGCGGCACCTGCCCGCTCTGGAATGTGCATTCGACGTTCGACACGCCGGACCGCCTGCTCAAGCAGGTGATTGAATTGCCTGACGGCACCCGATATTTTTCGATCGCACAGATGGTGCGCCGGCCGATTGCGCCGCACCCGCAGCCGCAGCCGCGCTTTGCAATAGGGCTCGGTTGCGAAATCCGTCATGCGTCTCGGCTCATTTACGCCGCCGGAATCGATCTCGAGAAGACGGAGGGCACGCCGATCGGCGTCAACTGCCGGCTGTGCGAACGCGAGAACTGCAGCCAGCGCGCCGAGCCGCCGATCACCCGCAGCCTGATCCTGGACGAAAACACCCGCCGCGTTTCTTCGTTTGCATTCAGCAATGCAAGAGAGTTGTGAACTTGCGGGATGATGCATTTGGTTCAATTTCAAACCGCGCGGACATCTTGCAACTCAATTGCGAGCGTCAGCGAAGAAATCCACGGAGCAACAGGAAGAATGGACTGCTTCGTCGCGCTCGCTCCTCCCAAATGACGCCCGCTCTTTCTTATCCCTCCTACTTTGAGCGGCGCGAACGATGTGACGGGTGAGGGCTGTTTCGTTCGCGCGCGACCTACCCCACCCGACGCTTCGCGTCACCCTCCGGACGAAGATCGGAGGAGGGATGAAGACCGGCGACGTGGTTGCACTGTCGCAATGATGGCGGCCGAAATTTCCCCCACACAATTTCCGTCTTCTCCGCAATGAGCAATGACGCTCACGCCAAACTTCGCTACACAAATGCTGAATTCACTCCATGATCGGTAACCAGATGCGAAGCGGTTCGATGCCACGAATTTCTGCGGGCGCTACCCTGTTGGTTCTAATATCCGCGCCGCTGCTGGCACTGGCTCAACCAATCGTCACTCCAGCCAGACCAATCGTTGCGCCCGCGCCACGCGGCGCCACTTGCCACGGCGGCATGAGCTTCGACCGCTTTCTCGCCGATCTGAAAGCGCAGGCGGCCAAGGCCGGGGTCTCGGCGCGCGCGATCAGCGAAGCCTCGCCCTACCTTGTGTACGATCAAAGCATCGTCAATCGGGATCGCGGCCAGCGGGTGTTCGGTCAGGTGTTCACGGAGTTTGCCGGCCGCATGGCGGCGAGCTACCGAATGCAGCAGGGGCAAGCCCGAATTAGGACCCACGCAGCGGCGTTCGCCCGGGCCGAGAAGGAGTATGGCGTTCCGCCGGCGGTGATCGCCGCGTTCTGGGGGCTGGAAAGCGATTTCGGCGCCAACATGGGCAATCTACCGACTTTGCGCTCGCTGGTATCGCTGGCATACGATTGCCGCCGCTCTCAGATGTTTACGGGTGAAACGATTGCCGCGCTGAAGATCATTGATCGTGGCGACCTCACTGCTGCGGAGATGGTCGGCTCCTGGGCCGGCGAACTGGGACAAACGCAATTTCTGCCGACGCACTATTTCAACTACGCCGTCGATTACGATAACGACGGCCATCGAGATCTGCTGCGCAGCCCGGCGGATGTGATCGGCTCGACGGCGAACTACATCGCGAGCGGCCTGAAATGGCGACGTGGCGAGCCTTGGTTGCAGGAAGTGCGCTTGCCCGCCGACTCCAGTTTTCCTTGGGACCAGGCCGATCTCACCATTCAGTTGCCGCGCTCCAAATGGTCGCAGTTGGGCGTGAGCTACCCGGATGGCAGGGCGTTGCCAAGTGACAACATGCCGTCGTCGCTGCTGCTACCGATGGGCCGGATGGGCCCGGCATTCCTGGCCTACGCCAATTTCGGCGTTTACACGGAATGGAATAATTCCCTGATCTATTCCACCACCGCCGGCTATCTGGCTACTCGCATCGCGGGCGCGCCGCCGATGCAGCGGCCCTCGTCGCGGGTCGCGCAACTGCCCTTTCATGAGCTGCGCGAGCTGCAGCAGTTGCTGGTGCGCGCAGGTTTCGATGTCGGCAAGATCGACGGCGTGATGGGCCAGCAGAGCCGCAGCGCAGTAAAGGCGATGCAGATCAAATATGGCCTGCCTGCCGACTCATGGCCCACGGCCGAATTGTTGGCGCGGCTGCGCGGATCCCGTGCACAGCCGCTTCCACACGCGGCCACAGCGCAATAGAGCCGATTGCCCCGCCCTACGGCGCAAGCGACGCAATCCATTGTTTTTGCCTGGAGAGTGTGGCTGGACCGCTTTCGCTGAGTCTGTCATAGGACCGCTTGCGCGCGACCAGGGTGGGCTCGCAATCATCTTAGCAACGAAAAGAGATTTATATGTCTTTCCATGACACGACCGTGCCGGCGTTCCTCCAAATTCTCGGCAGCCTCAATGGAATTCTCACCAAGGCTGAGGCCCACTGCAAGGCAAAGAACATTCAGCCGGAGGTGCTACTCGGCGCACGCCTGTATCCGGACATGCTGCCGTTCACACGTCAAATTCAGTTGGTTTGCGATTTCGCCGCGAAGAGCTGCGCCCGCTTGACACAAAGCGAGGTGCCGACCACGCCAGATACCGAAACCAGTTTCGACGCGTTGAAGCAGCGGCTCGCGAAAACGCTCGATTACGTCAAGAGCTTCAAGCCGGTGCAGTTCGAGGGCGCCGAGAGCCGGGACGTCAGCTTTCCCGCCGGCCCCAATAACATGATGACGCTGAAGGGGCAGCAGTTCTTGAGCAACTTTGCGCTGCCGAATTTTTATTTTCACGCCGCGATCGCGCACGGTATCCTGCGCCACAACGGCGTCGAAATCGGCAAGCGCGATTTTCTGGGTGTGAACTGAGGCAGGCGGCAATGAATTAAAAGGCCCATGCGCCGTTTCGTGATGGGACAGGCGTCGTGCGGGGCTAATCTGCAATATCCGAATAGCTCGCAGCTTGCTGCGGCCGATTGCAGTGCACACTTCACCCAGACTTGCCTCGCCCGCCCCTGCCCGTCACAAATAAATCCGAAAGCAATAAGAATGAGCACCTCGTCCAAACTTCTCGAGCCTTACAAGCTTGGGCCCATTACGCTGCCAAACCGGCTGGTGATGGCACCTCTGACGCGCAACCGGGCGGTCGCCGGCATGGTGCCGAGCCCTCTGGCGGTTGAGTATTACGGGCAGCGCGCCTCCGCCGGCCTGTTGATTACCGAGGCCAGTCAGATCTCGCAGCAGGGTCAAGGTTATCAGGATACGCCCGGCATCTATTCGAAAGAACAGGTCGCCGGGTGGCGCAAGGTGACCGAACGCGTGCACGGACGCGGCGGGCGCATCTTCATTCAGATCTGGCATGTCGGCCGCATTTCGCACACGACACTGCAGCCGAACGGCGGCGCGCCTGTCGCGCCCTCGGCAATCCGTGCCAAGGGCAAGACTTTCGTTGGCGGCACCTTTACCGATATCAGCGAACCGCGAGCGCTCGCATTGGAGGAAATACCGGGGATCGTCGATGACTTCCGGCGCGCTACCGTGAACGCGATCGAGGCCGGCTTCGACGGCGTCGAAATCCACGGCGCCAACGGCTATCTGCTGGACCAGTTCGCCAAGGACGGCGCCAACAAGCGCACCGACGCCTATGGCGGATCAATCGAGAATCGCGCCAGGCTAATGCTGGAAGTGACGAAGGCCGTCGCTTCGGAGGCCGGACCCGAGCGGACCGGCATTCGCATTTCGCCGGTGACGCCGTCCAATGACATCTCCGACAGCAATCCGCAGCCGCTGTTCGAGCATATCGTCGATCATCTCAACGCGCTGAAGCTGGTCTACATCCATGTTATCGAAGGCGCGACCGGCGGTCCGCGCGACGTTGCACCTTTCGACTATGGCTCGTTGCGCAAGCTCTTCAACGGCGCCTACATCGCCAATAACGGCTATGATTTCGCGCTCGCCAATAAGGTGCTCACGGCCAATGAGGCCGACCTGATCGCGTTCGGCAAGCTGTTCATTGCCAACCCGGATCTGGTCGAGCGCCTCAGGCGTGGCGCGCCGCTCAATGCGCCGGACAAAGCGACCTTCTACGGCGGGGACGCCAAAGGCTACACGGATTATCCGACACTGAGCGAGGCGCTGGCGGCCCAATAGTCCGCGAGCAGCGGCTTTCGAATAGCTCGCCTGAGGCTCGTAATTCACATTTGAGAAAAAGGCCGGGATCGCTCCCGGCCTTCCTCTTTAGTGCCGCCTTTAGATGGCAAGTCTCAATTCAAGGAGGCCCGCTTCGGAGGCGTGGCCGGCCACGACTTGATCAGCGCGTCGTAGTCGATGGTTTCTCCCTTTGGCTTTTCATTCGCCAGCTTGCGCTGGGGCGCGATGGTCTTGTCCTTTTCGGCCTTGGCGAACCAGTATTCGGCCTTCTCCTTTTTGTTCAGCTTCGGTCCGCAAGCGCCTTGCACGCCTGACTTCTCGATGCGCTCCATCACCGAGTCCTGAGCTGCCGCCAGAGCATCCATCGCAGCTTGCGGCGTTTTGGAACCTGACGACGCATCGCCGATGTTCTGCCACCACAATTGTGCCAGCTTCGGATAATCAGGCACATTATTTCCGGTCGGCGTCCACTGCACGCGCGCCGGCGAGCGATAGAACTCGATCAGCCCGCCGAGCTTCGGTGCGCGCTCGGTGAACGACTTGTCCCAGATATCGGACTCACGAATGAAGGTGAGACCGACGTGGCTTTTCTTCAGGCTCACAGATTTTGATATGATGAACTGCAGATAGAGCCAGGCCGCCTTGCGTCGATCGGGCGGCGTGGATTTCAGCAAGGTTGCGGAGCCGGCGTCCTGGTAGCCGAGTTTCATCCCGTCTTTCCAGTAGGCGCCATGCGGCGACGGCGCCATTCGCCATTTCGGCGTGCCATCGGCATTTACGACCGGTCCCGGCTTCACCATGTCGGCGGTGAAGGCCGTGTACCAGAATATCTGCTGCGCAATGTTGCCCTGCGCAGGCACCGGCCCTGCCTCGGAGAAGGTCATGCCTTGCGCTTGCGGGGGAGCATACTTCTTCAGCCAGTCAAGGTATTTGACGATCGAATAGACCGCCGCTGGACCGTTGGTATCTCCGCCACGTTCGATTGAAGAGCCGACCGGGCGACAGCCCTCCATGCGAATGCCCCACTCATCGACGGGAAGGCCATTCGGAATGCCCTTGTCGCCGTTGCCGGCCATCGACAACCACGCGTCGGTGAACCGCCATCCCAGCGAGGGATCCTTCTTGCCATAGTCCATGTGACCATAGACCTTGACGCCGTTGATCTCCTTGATGTCGTTGGTGAAGAATTCGGCGATATCTTCATAGGCTGACCAGTTCACGGGAACGCCGAGTTCGTAGCCGTACTTGGCCTTGAACTTCGCTTTGTATTCGGGATTGGTGAACCAGTCATAGCGGAACCAGTAAAGGTTCGCGAACTGCTGGTCGGGAAGTTGATAGAGCTTCCCGTCAGGCGCGGTGGTGAAGGACTTGCCGATGAAGTCGTTGACGTCAAGCATCGGGTCGGTGACGTCCTTGCCCTCACCTTTCATGTAATCCGATAGCACAACGGTCTGACCGTAGCGGAAGTGGGTACCGATCAGATCCGAGTCGTTGATCCAGCCGTCGTACACGTTTTTGCCGGATTGCATCTGCGTCTGAAGCTTTTCGACCACATCACCTTCCTGGATGGTGTCGTGCCTGATCTTGATACCGGTGATTTCGGTAAAGGCTTTCGCCAGGGTCTTGGCTTCGTACTCGTGCGTCGTGATCGTTTCCGAGACGACGTTGATCTCCATCCCCTTGAACGGCTGAGCTGCCTTTTCGAACCACTGCAGCTCCTTCAATTGGTCTGCCTTGGATAAGGTCGATGGCTGGAACTCGGTGTCTATCCATCGCTGTATCACCGCGTCGTCGGCACGTGCCGGCGATGCGATTGTCACGCTGGCCGCGATCAACGCCGCGGCGCTGCTCATGGTTAGAAGGCGAGCGTTGGTCGCATAACCCGTCTTGCTCCTACAATATCGCATATTGGTTCCTCCGTTGCAGACACAAACTACCCAGGCCCGGGTTGCCCCCGGATCTGCTGACTTTTCGCTGCTTCAGACGGTGCGGAAAATCGCAACGGCCGCAACAAGCGAAATCACGGTGGCGAGCCACAGGCTCGACAATTCAATTCCCTCTTCTCCGATTGGAAGGGTCGCAATCGTATCGGTGCCGATAAATCCAATCCACAGCAGATGAATCACTGCGGCTGTAATCAGTGAAATGAAAAGGCGATCGCCGCGCGTCGTCGGAATTCGCAGCACGCCGACGCGTTCCGCCTCGGGTCGGGCAATCGCAAGCCAGGTCATCAAGGCAAGCGTCAGGGCAAGCAGCGCGAAAAAGATCGCGGTGGGCAGGGTCCAGGCCATCCATGCGATGTTTTCCATGCCCGCCGCCCTCACACCCTGCCCAGCGCGAAGCCGCGCGCGATGTAATTGCGGACAAACCAGATCACCAGCGCGCCCGGGATGATGGTCAGGACACCGGCGGCCGCCAGCAATCCCCAATCCATGCCGGCGGCGGAGACGGTGCGGGTCATGACGGCGGAAATCGGCTTGGCGTCCACCGACGTCAAAGTCCGCGCCAGCAGCAATTCGACCCACGAAAACATGAAGCAGAAGAACGCCGCGACCCCGATGCCGCTGGCGATCAGCGGCACCAGTATCTTCAGGAAGAAACGCGGGAAGGAATAGCCGTCCAGGAAGGCCGTCTCGTCGATCTCGCGCGGCACCCCGGAGACGAAACCCTCCAGTATCCACACGGCCAATGGCACATTGAAGATGCAATGCGCCAGCGCGACTGCCCACGGCGTGTCGAACAGGCTGATGGCCGAGTAGAGATTGAAGAACGGCAACGCATAGACTGCCGCCGGCGCCATCCGGTTCGACAACAGCCAGAAGAACAGGTGCTTGTCGCCGAGGAAGCGATAGCGTGAAAAGGCGTAGGCGGCCGGCAACGCCACCGAAATCGAGATCACGGTGTTGATGACGACATATTTCAGCGAGTTGATGTAACCGGAATACCAACTCTCGTCGGTGAATATCCGCATGTAGTTGGCGATGGTCGGCTGATGCGGCCACAGCGTCATGGTCGAGACGATCTCGTGGTTGGTCTTGAAGCTCATATTGACCAGCCAATAGATCGGCAGCAGCAGGAACACCAGGAACAGCGAGAGGATGAGCCGACGGCCGGGAATCGAATGCATCATGCGACTCCCTTGCTGATGGGGCGATCGGCGCCCGCATTGGTCATGACGGTATAGAAAACCCAGCACACGATGATGATGATGAGGTTGTAAACCAGCGACAGCGCCGCCGCCTTGCCGAGGTCGAATTGGCCGAGCGCGATCTTGACCAGTTCAATGGAAACGAAGGTCGTCGAGTTGCCGGGTCCGCCGCCGGTCACAACGAACGGCTCGGTATAGATCATGAAGCTGTCCATGAACCGCAGCAGCACCGCGATCAGCAGGACGCGATTCATTTTGGGCAGCTGGATCGCGGTGAACACCGCCCAGCGGGAGGCGCCGTCAATCTGCGCCGCCTGATAGTACGCATCCGGGATCGATTTCAGCCCGGCATAGCACAACAGCGCGACCAGGCTGGTCCAGTGCCAGACATCCATCACGATGACGGTGGCCCAGGCGTCGAAATCATTGGAAACATAGTTGTAGTCGATGCCGATATTGTTCAGCACATAGCCCAGCAGTCCAATGTCAGGCCGGCCGAAAATCTGCCAGATGGTGCCGACCACGTTCCATGGAATGAGCAGCGGTAATGCCATGATCACAAGGCACGCTGCGACGCTCCAGCCCTGTCGCGGCATCGAGAGCGCGACCACGATCCCGAGCGGGACTTCGATCGCCAGGATCATGGCGGAAAAGAACAGGTTGCGCCACAACGATGCCAGGAAGCGCCCGCCCAGATCGGTGGACGGATCGAGCAATTCCTTGAACCAGCCGACCCCATTCCAGAAAAACTGATTGTTGCCGAACGTATCCTGCATCGAATAGTTCACGACCGTCATCAGCGGCAGCACGGCCGAAAATGCCACCACCAGAAACACCGGCAGCACCAGGAACCAGGCCTTCTGATTGATGGTCTTGTCCATCAGGTCGATCCCTCCACCAGAAGGCTGTCGGCGTAGACGTGAACGTGCGCTGGGTCGAACACCAGTCCGGCGGCATTGTCCGGGACGGTAAATCCCGGCGGCACTCTGGCTGCGAACTTCGCATCGCCGACGCGCACGCGCGCGAAGCGGATCCGGCCGAGGTCATCGACGCGTTCAATGTTGGCCGACAGCAATCCTGGCGCGGGCGGCGCGATATCGACGAATTCGGGACGGACGCCGATCTCGATTTTGGCAGTCGACGAAAGCCGATCGTAGCTGCGCTTCAACGCGATAGTATGACCGTCGATGCGTGCGTTGCGTCCGCTCACCTCGGCGGGCACGATGTTCATTCCGGGCGAGCCGATAAAATACCCAACGAACGTGTGCGCGGGCTTGTCGAACAGTTCCGCCGGAGTCCCGCTCTGCACGACGCGCCCATCATGCATCACCACGACAGTGTCCGCGAAGGTTAGAGCCTCGGTCTGGTCGTGGGTGACATAGATCATGGTCAGGTCGAGCGTGCGATGCAGCGCCTTGAGCTTCGACCTCAATTGCCATTTCAATTCGGGATCGATCACCGTGAGCGGCTCGTCGAACAAAACGGCGGCGACGTCGGATCGCACCAGTCCGCGGCCGAGCGAGATTTTTTGCTTGGCATCGGCCGTGAGCCGCGTCGCCTTGCGCAAAAGATACGGTGTCAAGTCGAGCAGGTCGGCGATCTCAGTGACGCGCGCACCGATCTCGCCCTTGGGCAGGCCGCGGTTTTTCAGCGGGAATGCCAGGTTCTCTTGCACCGTCATGGTGTCGTAGATCACCGGAAACTGGAATACCTGCGCGATGTTGCGCCTCTGGGTCGACAGCGGCGTGATATCGACGCCGTCAAACAGGATCTTGCCCCGCGACGGCGTAACAATGCCGGAAATTAAATTCAGCAGCGTGGTCTTGCCGCAGCCCGATGGGCCGAGCAGCGCATACGCGCCGCCCTGGCGCCACGTCATCGAGATCGGCTTTAGCGCAAACGATTCCACCGGCGCGTTGTCACCGCCGTAGGAGTGAGCAAGATCGACGAGGTCAATGCGGGCCATGCTGCATTCCTCACATCCCGCCCGGCGAGGCGACCAGGCGGCCCGCCCCGTCAAAGACAAAAACATTGTTCGGATCGAGCACGGCATCGAGCATGTGGCCCGGCGGAAATTCGTGCACACCGTGCAGCACCGCGACCCAACTGGAAGCGTCGCGGCTGAGATGGACGAAGCTTTCCGAGCCGGTGATTTCGGTCACTGTCACGGTGGCATGAAACGCGTGGCGGCCGGCAATTCCGCTGGCGAGTTCGAGCTGGTGAGCGCGAAAGCCGACCCGATAGGCGCCGTCGCCGATTCCGGCATAAAGTCCAGTTGCCGGAGCTTCGACACCGCCGACGTACTTAACCGAGCCCTTGCTCTTTTCGATTCCAACGACATTGAGGGGCGGGTCGGAAAAGACCTGGGCCACGCGCAAGCTGTCGGGATGGCGATAGACGTTTGGCGTCTCCCCGGCCTGCAACACTTCGCCTTCCCACATGCAGATGGTGCGGCCGCCCAGCAATAAGGCTTCTGTGGGTTCGGTGGTGGCGTACACGAAGATCGCGCCCGAGGCTTCAAAGATGCGCGGCAATTCGGTGCGCAGTTCCTCGCGCAGCTTGTAGTCGAGATTGGCGAGAGGCTCGTCAAGCAATACCAGATCGGCTCCCTTCACAAGCGCGCGGGCGATCGCGGTACGCTGCTGCTGGCCACCGGACAATTGCAACGGCGTGCGGTGCAGATAAGGCTCGAGTTTCAGGAGCTTCGCTGCTTCCTGAACGCGCCTTTCAATTTCAGCGCGCGGCTTGCGCTGCACCCGCAGTGGTGAAGCGATGTTCTCATAGACGGTGAGCGACGGGTAATTGATGAACTGCTGATAGACCATCGCCACCGAGCGCTGCCGCACGTCGAGGCTGGTAACGTCCTTGCCATCGACGAGCACGCGGCCGGTCGTCGGCTTGTCGAGACCAGCGAGCAGCCGCATGATCGATGTCTTGCCCGATAGAGTCGGTCCCAGCAGCACGCTCAGGGTACCGCGCTCAAGCGTCAGGCTGACATTTCGGATAGCCGGTAGGCCATCGATCGATCGCGTGACTCGCTCGAGCGTGACGGTCATGACCGCCCTCTTGCTTCACGTAATCCTTGCACCGAACCAGTGTTGGCGGCGATCCAGGCGTCGATGGCGGCGATCTGATCGGCGCTCAGCCGCAGTCCAAGCTTCGATCGCCGCCACACGATATCCTCGGCTGTCAGGGCCCATTCCTGCGACATCAGGTACTTGATCTCTTTTTCCGTCAGGGTGGCGCCGAACGATTGGCCGAGGTCAGCCATCGATTTCGCCGTGCCAAGCAATTTGACGGCGCGGGTGCCGTAGGCGTGCACCAGACGATTGGCATGTAGCGGCGTAAGAAACGAATAATTGCGCTGCAACTCCGCAGCCATCGCCGCGACCGCCGAGACGTCGAGATCGCCCCCGGGCAATGGTGATTTGCCGGTCCAGCCCTCGCGCGCCTTGGCGCTGTGCAGATATGGCGACAGTCGCTCCAGCGCCTCCTCCGCCAGGCGGCGATAAGTGGTGATCTTGCCGCCGTAAATCGAGAGCAGCGGCGCACCGCCGGGTGTGTCGAGTTCGAAGACGTAATCACGGGTGGCCGCCTTGGCTTCACTGGCGCCGTCGTCATACAGCGGGCGAACACCCGCATAAGTCCAGACCACGTCTTCCGGCCTGACTGGTTTGGCTAGATATTCGCTGACGGAATTGCAGAGGTATTTTATCTCTTCGCTCGACGCCGTCACCTTTGACGGGTCGCCGACGAAGTCGCGATCGGTGGTGCCAATCAGCGTGAAATCGTCCTGATAGGGAATCGCGAATACGATCCGTCCGTCACTGTTCTGGAACATGTAGGCGCGGTCGTGGGAATAGAGTTTCGGCACCACGATGTGCGAGCCCTGCACCAGTCGCACCTTGGCTCTGGCATTGACGCCTGCCCCTGATGCCAGCACCTGCTCCACCCATGGACCGCCGGCATTGACAAGCACCCGGGCGCTGATGCTCGAGCGCTCGCCGGAGACGCTGTTTTCAGTCGTAACGTGCCAGATTCCGTCAGCCTGCTTGATCTCGACCGCGCGCGAACGGGTGCGAATTTCGGCGCCACGATCGGCCGCATCACGCGCGGTCAGGATCACAAGGCGGGCGTCGTCGACAAAACAGTCGGAATATTCAAAGCCTTTGACGAAGCGGTTTGGAGCGAGCGGCTGCCCAACTTCGTCCCGGGTCAGGTCGACAGTGCGCGTCGGAGGCAGCAGATTGCGGCCGCCGATGTGATCATAGAGGAACAGACCGAGCCGCAGCAGCCACGCCGGGCGCAACCCATCGTGGTGGGGCAACACAAAGCGGAGCGGGCGAATGATGTGAGGCGCGATCTGCCATAGAATCTCGCGCTCGATCAGGGCCTCGCGGACCAGACGAAACTCATAATACTCCAGGTACCGCAGGCCGCCGTGCACCAGCTTGGTCGACCAAGATGACGTCCCGCTCGCCAGGTCGTTCATTTCGCAAAGGAAAACCGAATTGCCCCGGCCGGCGGCATCGCGGGCGATGCCGCACCCGTTGACGCCGCCACCGATGATCGCGAGGTCAAAAATTCGGTCCAAAGACGCGCCCCCGGCGTTCGCACCGTTCATTTTGGAGATTTAGCTTTCGGTTTGGAGTAAAACACAACCAATTCCGAAAGCAATCGAAAATGCACGAACGGCATCCGCCGCGAGGGGCGCGCGCGTCATTGATTTTTGCTGGATCGGGTCAGGCGCGCCGAACCACGCTCGGCGATGGAGCTTCGGCACCGGGCTCATCGAGATCGGATGCGGATCTCGGCATCGCCTCGATCACCTCAATGCCGCGGCTATGACAAATGTTCGCAAGTCCCGCCGGCAGGGCGGTGTCGGTGACAAAGGTCTGGATCTGGCTGAGATGGGCGATGCGCACCGGTGCGCTCCGCCGGAGTTTCGTGCTGTCTGCCACCAGCATGACGCTTCGCGCATTCGCAATAATGGCCTGCGCGGCCTGCACCTCGCGATAATCGAAATCCAGTAGCGCTCCCTCCTCGTCGATGGCGGAAGCCCCGATGATCGCGTAATCGACCTTGAACTGACCTATCAGGCTAATGGCGGTCGAGCCGATCACCGCACCGTCGGCGCGGCGAACGGCACCGCCGGCAACAATCACTTCAATGCGCGGATGTCGATAGAGCACCATCGCCACATTGAGGTTGTTGGTGATGACGAGCAAGTCCTCGTGCGACCTCAGCGCGCTGGCTACTTCTTCCGTCGTCGTGCCAATGTTGATAAAAAGCGAGCAGCCGTTTGGAATGAGCTCCGCGGCGGCCGCGCCGATCGCTTTCTTCTCCTCGGCGGCGACGAAGCGGCGCGCTTCGTAGGCCAGGTTCTCGACCCCGGAGGCGATAATCGCGCCGCCATGGATCCGGGTCAGTGACCGATGGTCGCAGAGATCGTTGAGATCCTTGCGAATGGTCTGGGCCGAGACTTCGAAACGCTTTGCGAGATCCTCCACCGTCACGCGCCCAAAAGTGCGGGCGATGTTCAGGATTTCATTTTGGCGGTTGGTTAGTCCAGCCACGGCGGCACCTCCGGCGATCCCGGGATGGATGGTGCGGCGGTTCCGGCGCGCGGTCAACGTGGCAGACCGGCCTGAAGGCGGCCTGCGGCACGCAAAGTACCTCCTTGCTCGACGAAATCGTGCTGCCAAGCATGTTTATCGGTTTAAAAGCTCCCCGTAAGCCTAGCAAGGCGCAGAACGTTTCAGCTAACCTGTCGATCGGGGATCAATCAATTGAGCATGACCATGCGCCTGTGCCGGCAGTTTCTCGCCGTTGCTATCATCTTCTTTCCCGTCCTGGCGCACGGTGGCGACATCCCTCGGCCGGTCCCGGTGGCAAACGACTCCAAGGGACCGGAGCCGGACATTGATATGTTCGCACTGATGTCAGGAACCTGCAGCACCGTCGAAATCGCGGGGCGCTACTTCGCATGCAGGTCCGTCGCATACTTCCACAGCAAACAAGGGCGCGCCAACTTCACGATTGTGCTCGACGACCCTTCGGACGAAAGTCACGTCATATCCTTCTCGGGCGAAAATGGCCGCAAAGGACAAGGCGATCTGTACGAATTGCCAATCGACCGAATGCTGCTCAACTCCAAACACAGGCCCAAGGTCGACGGGCTGCCCGTGCCGAGCGTGGAATTCTCCGCCGGAACCTGCAAACAAGTTGGAAATCTGGCGGTGCGCCAGATTTCCAGCATTTCCTGCATGGCAATGGATAAAAGCGGCAGGAGGTACCAACTGCAATTCCAGTCCGACGGACTGCCGATCACAGTCCGGCGAGTCCGGCCTTCGATGCCGACGATTCTGCAGCACCCGTTCAAATAGTGCGCGCGTTCCGTCTGGAACGCGGGCGCAGGAACGCGCTACGCTGCCTCTTTCAGTGAACTGTCGGCCAGACGCATCGCCGCGCGTTCGGCCTCCCGGGCGTTGCGAAACAGCCGGCCTTCCAGCCGATTGAAGCGCGGGTCGGCTGCGAAGAAGCGATACCCATGCGGAGTCCGCACCACGATGCCCGCCGCCTGCGAGCGGACTTCAATGATGTAACGGTCCGACATTTCCTCAGAGCCCTTCATTCCTCAGCGGCCCCTACAACAAAGAAGAGGGCAAAAGGTTCCGGTTGCAAAACTACGCGAAAGCCTTTGATTCACCAGAGCTAAAGGCGGCGAACGACGCGTGTGCCGCGTCAGCCACTGCATGATGCGTGGGGCAGCAAGGGCCGGGCCGACGACCGGATTTTCAGATATCATCGCGCTGGCCGCCATCGGAGGATCACCATGCCCAGACGCCTGTCGATCATCGCCAGCACTCTTTTGTTTTCGATCGGCGCTTCGCAAGCGCAAACCCCCTCCCCGGACACGATGACAGCGGCGCGGGCACTCGTGACCACGATGAAATTGTCCGAGCAGTACAAGGCGCTCTTGCCGGCGATCCTGCTGGGCCTAAGGCCGGCCGTGGTGCAGGACAGGCCGGAGATCGAGCGCGACTATGACGCAATGATGCCAATGCTGGCCGATGCGTTTGCTCCCTATTATTCGGCCATGGTCGATGACATCGTCGCGGTCTATGCCAATAACTTCACGGCCGGTGAGCTGCGCGAAATAGAAGCCTTCTATCGCCAGCCGGCTGGCCAAAAGCTCCTGGAAAAGTCTTCAGTGGTCGCGCAGCAAAGCATCCAGATTGGCCAGGAAGTCGGCCGTAAAGCGGCAGAGGATCTAAAGGGACGTCTCACCGAAGCGCTGCGCCAGAAAGGCCATAAGCCTTAGCAGAGGGGTTGGATTTCAAAGAACAAGATCAACCCTTGCCGGACTCGATGGCTTTGACCGTTTTGAATTCGGCCGCATCCACGAACAGGTTGGGCACCTTGGCAGCCCGATCGAGAAGCCACGCGGCCGCTACCATGATCAGGATGCCTCCGGCGCTGACAACGAGTTGCTCCCAGACACCTCTGGTGTACTGCATCAGTATCCAGTGCGCTCCAAATGACAAGAATACGCTCAAGCAGAAAATCGGAAGCGAGTGCTGTCCGCACAAAATCAGCGGGCGCAACCATTTGGACGTGAGGCCGCTCCACTCGCGGGGGAAATACCGTGTGACCAGGATGGCGAGGGCGAAGAAATGCGTCAGCCGCAGCATATCCAGATCGGTTTTATCGATCGGGTAGATCGCCTTGATCATCCATTTTGGCACCAAGGCTTCGAGGAATGCGATGTGCCACGTCATCACGATCAGCAGGGCAAACAGAATCCACGCAATCGAAACCACCAGCGCAACGCGAGACCTGATCAGGAATTCGAGCTTGGCGGCGCCTCCAACACCACACCAGGCCGCGAACACGAACAACAATTGCCAGGCAAAGGGATTGAAGTACCAGGTCGTCCCCGGCGGGTACGACGCGAGATTCCAGTCGAACCACCGCGCCGCAACGTAAAGGATGGCCGAGGCAAGCAAGGTCCAGTTGGGGCGCCGCACCAGACACCATAGGATCAGCGGCGAAGCGGCTATCAACGTTATATAGAGGGGCAGCACATCGAGGTTGACCGGCTTGTAGCGCAGCGTAAGCGCCTGCCCGATCAGCACGTCCGGGTGTTGGAGGAAATTGTAGACATTGAACTCATTTTCATACATCGGGTTGTCGAATTTTCTGGCGGTGCGCGCGATCTGTGCCGTGAAAAGCAGAAACAGCATGATGTGGGCGACGTACATTTCCGCCGCGCGCTTCAACAGCCGCTTGGTAGCTGCGAGGAAACTGCCCCCGCGCACAATCGGCCCGTAGATGAACCCGGCGAGATAACCTGAGATGAATACGAAGAATTCGGCGGCGTCGCTGAAGCCGTAATTGCGCAGGGTCAGCCAGGCGACAACATCGTGCGGAATGTGATCGAGGAAGATCATCCACAATCCGATGCCACGGAACAGATCGAGCCGGAGGTCTCGTTCCACGGTTTGCAAAAGGTCTCGCGGATCATTGTTACCCATGACGCCCATCACTTTGATTTTTTGTACGCCGAACCTGCGGAAGCGATTTCGAAACATACTGGGCAGCTTATCGCCTGACGATCGCGCAGGCTGAGAGCTGCGATCGGCGACTTGCCGATAAGCCGGCGTGCGCTCGATTCACCTGGGTTTATTGAGACCTGTCAAAATTCCCCCGTCAATGTCCGCCACGGTGCAAAGTTATCATTTTCCCGGGCCGCAAATCCTTCGGTCCATTAAGTGGAGATCGGAGGTTCCCCCGGCTCGATCGCCTGCGGCCGTCCGTTGTCGTCAATCGACACATACGTAAAGTTGCCATCCGTCACCAGGATCGAATGCATCTCCTTGCGGCGCATCACCCAGGCTTCCACGCGGACGGTGACGGAGGTTTTGCCGATGCGGACCAGATTGACATGGACAGAGACGACGTCACCGACAAATACCGGCTTGCGAAAGTTCATCGCCTCGATCGCGACAGTCACGGTGCGGGATTTTGCGACTTTGGATGCGAAGATTCGGCCCCCGATGTCCATCTGGCTGAGCAGCCACCCGCCGAAGATGTCGCCATTCTGGTTGGTATCGGCAGGCATAGCCAGCGTGCGGATCGAAAGATCACCGCACGGCTCGATCTCGTAATTCGGAGGGGCATGGATGGCTTGCGTTTCATCCATCTCAGTTGTCCCGTGCATCTAAATCGCAAGATATCATTTGAAACTGTCCCAACCAGCATCCGGCGCAAAGCGCCCGCCGAACTTCTGCTCCAGCCCCCGCAAGGCCGATACCACGTTCTCCGGCCCGCGGCCTCGAGCATAATTCAGAGGACCGCCGCGGAACGGCGCATAGCCCGTCCCGAAAATCATGGCACCATCGACGAGATCTGAGTCCTCGACAATGCCTTCGCGCAGGCAGGCGACGCACACGTTGGACATCGGCAGCACCAGGCGGTCGATCAATTCGGGCCTTGGCTGCGCGGCTTCCGTCGAGGTTGGCTTCTTTTCGGCCTTGCCGTCCTTCCAGGTATAGAAGCCCTTGCCGGTCTTGCGGCCGAGTTCGCCCCGAGCGACCTTGTCGCGAAGCCATGCCGGCGCGGGTGGCAGAAGATCGCCGAACTTCGAGCGCAGCATGTCGCCGACCGCAAGACAGATGTCGAGCCCGACCTGATCGGCGAGTTCGATCGGACCCATCGGCATGCCGAAGTTTTCAGCCGCGGTATCGATCGTGAGCTTGTCGATGTTCTCGTCGAGCATCAGCATGGCTTCGAGCATGTAAGGCGTTAGCGCGCGGTTCACGACAAAGCCCGGCGAGCTCTTGACCGGTAGCGGCAGCCGATCGATCGCGCCGACAAAGGCCAGCGCCCGCTTGAGTACCAGCGGATCACTGCCGTCATGGCTCACGACCTCAACGAGTTGCAATCGGGACACGGGATTGAAGAAATGCAATCCGACCAGCCGCTCCGGCCGTTGCACGGTCGCCCTCAAATCCTGCAGCGGAATGCTGGACGTGTTTGTGGCCAGGATCGCGTCCGGTTTCATCCGGGGTTCGAGCCCGGCATAAACTTTCTGTTTGAGCTCCAGCTTTTCGGGAACGGCTTCAATTATCAAATCGGCGTTGCGCACGCCCTCGCCGTCCAGATCCGGAACGAGCCTGTCCAGCGCGTCGCGGATGTCGGTGCGCTTGCGGATGATCTTGCCGAACAGATCCGAGGCACGCTTTACCGCGCCGGCGATGGGCTCCGGCTTCATGTCGGACAGTGTGACCCGCAGGTCCTGATGTGCGCACCAGGCCGCGATATCGCCGCCCATCGCGCCGGCGCCGATAACGTGAACATGGCGCACGTTGGCATCGCTTCCCGCCAGTTTTTTCATCTGCTCGCGCAGGAAAAACAACCGGATCAGGTTCTGCGCCGTCGGCGTCACCATCAGTCCGGCGAACGAGGTCTTTTCGGCCGCAAGCATCGCGTGCCTGTCGCCGCCGTGCTTTTCCCAAAGCTCGATCAATGCATAGGGCGCGGGATAATGCTGGCGCGGCGCGGCTTTTTCGGCCTCGTTGCGCATCCGCGAGCCTAGCAAGCCCCGCAGCGGCGCAAACTTCAGAACTGTGTTCAAGATGCCCGGCCGCGCGCGTTTCAAGCGGCCGAACACCGCATCCCTGACGGCGTTGCGAACATGCCGCTCCTCAGTGACCGCATCGACCAGCCCGAGCGACCTCGCCGCTCGCGCATCGACAATCTTTCCGGTCAGCATCAGCCGCATTGCCTGGATCGGGTTGACCAGCTGCGTGAAGCGCGCAGTGCCGCCGAGGCCGGGATGCAGGCCTAGCATAACCTCTGGAAAACCAAACCGCGCGCCTTCGATCGCGATGCGCGATTGGCAGGCGAGCGCGACTTCAAGGCCGCCGCCCAGGCAAAAGCCATGAATGACGGCGACGGTCGGAATTTTCAGCGCTTCCAGGCGATCGATTACGGCATGCGCTCGGCTAATCGCCGTTTCGACGAGGCGGGAATCGGTTGCGCCGCGAAACTCGTTGACATCGGCGCCAGCGATAAAGCCGGAGTTCTTGGCCGAGCGAACGACAACTCCCGCGGGCCGCTCGGCCTCCAGCGCCGCAAGCACCAGGTCGAGCTCCTCAATCACCTCAGCCGAAAGCGTGTTGGCGCTGGCGCCGGCACGGTCGAACAGCAGCCAGGCAAGGCCATCGCTGTCGCGAGTCAGCTTGAAATTGCGATAAGGACCGTCGGCCGCAGGCTTCGGCCCGAGCTCGAGCACGCGGTCCGCGAGGACTTCCTTGATGCGTGAGTCCATCGTCACACCGTCTCGATCAACATGGCGCCACCCTGCCCGCCCCCGATACATTCGGTCGCGATCCCCCGTTTGGTGCCAAGCCGCTTCATGGCATTGACCAGATGCAGCACGATCCGGTTGCCACTGCAGCCGACGGGATGACCGAGGCTGATCGCGCCGCCATCGACATTCAGCCGGGCGAGGTCGATCTGCCCGGCAGCAGCCTCAAGGCCAAGAATCTCGCGGCAGAACTTCTCGTCCCTCCAAGCGGCAAGGCACCCGAGCACCTGGGTCGCGAACGCCTCATTCAACTCCCAAGTCTCAATGTCGCCGAGCGCCAGCTTGTTGCGCTTCAAGATTTCGGTTGCCGACAGCACCGGCCCGAGGCCCATGATACTGGGGTCAAGCGCCGACCATTGGCTGTCGACGATGACGGCTTTCGGCGTGAGCCCGTACCTGGTGACCGCTTCTTCAGAGGCAAGGATCACCCATGACGCGCCGTCCGTGATTTGGGACGAATTGCCGGCGGTGACCTGTCCCCATGGGCGCTCGAACACGGGTTTCAGTTTTGCAAGCGTCTCCGGCGAGGAGTCCGGCCGCACGCCGTCATCATGATCGTAGAACTTGCCGTCGCGAGCGAACGCGATTTCGACTTCGCCTTTGAGAAAACCCTTTGCCTGGGCGTTGGCCAGCCGCTTATGGCTCTCGGCGGCGTAAATGTCCGATTGGGCTCGGGTGATGCCAAAGAGATGACCCACGACTTCGGCAGTTTGTCCCATGTTAAGTTCGGTAATCGGATCGGTAAGCCCGCGCTCCAACCCGATCACCGGTTTGAAATAGGCTGGCCGAGCTTTCAATAGCGCCGCGATCCTGGCGAGCAGTCCCTTGGCGCCGGCCAGCCCCGCGAACCAACGCACGCCCTGCTGCGGCCAGACCAGCGGCGCATAACTTAGCGCTTCCGCCCCGCCGGCGAGGATCAGTTCGGACGCGCCTTCGCGGATATATTGATAAGCGGTGTCGACCGACTGCATGCCGGAGCCGCAATTGATCTGCACCGTAAAAGCGACCATCGCCTCGCCCATACCAAGTCGCAACGCGGCGACCCGTGCCGGATTCATCTCGTCCGCGATGACGTTGACGCAGCCGAGGATGACCTGATCGAACGCCGACGGGGGAAAGGGCTGCCGAGCGAGCAACGGCCGGCCGCACTGCACCGCGAGGTCGACCGGCGTGAATGGCCCCGGCCCGCTACGCGCTTTGAGGAACGGCGTCCGGCTGCCATCGACGATAAAGACCGGCCGCGCCATCAGCTTGCCGCCTTTTGTTCACCAAGCTCCTGAAAGAACTGATGCACGTCGCCCGGCTTCCTGTAAATCGGCGACAACGCCTCGGGCGCGAAGTCGTCGACCTCAATCACCTTCGCAACGGCTTCGTGAGCCGCCGCAAGCTGATCGCCCTCGGTTTGCGTGACGACGCCTTTCTTCACCGCCTCCCTCCAATCGTGAATATGAGCGGCGCGCATTCTTCGGGCGATGTCCTCGGCTGCGCTGACCAACCGGAACGCGTTTTCCAGCCGCGCCAGGCCGCGATCGTCTTCGACATGCGACAGGTCGGGCGTCAGGCGATCGCGCGCCTCCGACGGCTCCAGTACCAGCTGCGCGCATCGATGGGTCACCTGATCTGAGGGACCGAGCACGCGCGCGCCCAACGGCTGAATCAGGAACTTCAGGACGACAGCGATGAAGCGATTGGGCAGGTTCGCCAGGATTTCCGCGAAACTGCACTCAATCGTCCGAAAGCCGCTGGCCATGCACCATTCCAGCGCGGCGAAATCGGCCGGCTGCCGACCCTCATCCTGCCAGCGTTTCAGGACCGCCGATAACAGATACAGTTCGGACAGGATATCGCCGAAACGGGCCGAGAGCATTTCCTTGCGCTTTAGCGCGCCGCCAAGCGTCAACAGCGCCATGTCCGCGCAGAGCGCGAATCCCGCCGAGTAGCGCGAGAGCTGGCGATAGAATCCCGTGGCCTGTCCGGCGTTGGGCACAGTTGCGAACGCGCCGCCGGTCCAGCTCCGGCCCCAGGCCCGGAACAATGTCGCGATACTGTGGCCGACATGCTTCCAGAACACCTTGTCAAAGGCATCCAGCGCTTTGGCTGGATCCTGTTCGCCGAGCGCGTTCATCTCCTCCAGCATGAACGGATGCGCACGGATCGCGCCCTGCCCGAATACGATCAAATTGCGGGTAAGGATGTTGGCGCCTTCGACGGTGATGCCGACGGGCACTGAACGATAAAGAGCGCCCATGTAGTTTTGCGGGCCGTCGATCACAGCCTTTCCGGCATGGATGTCCATCGCGTCGTCGATCGCAAGGCGCATCCGCTCGGTCGCCTGCAGCTTCATGATCCCGGAAATGACCGCGGGATGATGACCTTGATTGAGCGCCGCACAGGTCAGTCGACGCGCCGCATCGAGCAGATACGCGGTGCCGGCAATGCGGGCGAGCGGCACCTCGATGCCCTCGAATTTCCCGATCGGAACGTTGAACTGCTCGCGGATGCGCGCATAAGCGCCCGAGGTTCGCGCCGCATAGGCTGCGCCAGCAGCCGAAAGCGAAGGCAACGAGATGCCGCGGCCGGCCGCCAGCGCCGTCATCAGCATCTTCCAGCCTTGGCCGAGCCGTGCCTCGCCGCCGATGATGTAATCCATGGGAATGAACACATCGCGGCCCCAGTTCGGACCATTCTGGAACACCTGCATCGCCGGGAGATGGCGACGACCGATCTCGACTCCGGGCAGATGGGTCGGGATCAGGGCAACGGTGATACCGAGTTCTTCTTGCGGGCCAACAAGATGTTCGGGGTCGTACGCCTTGAACGCGAGGCCCAGCAGGGTCGCTACAGGGCCAAGCGTAATGTATCGCTTGTGCCAGTTGAGGCGCACCCCGAGCACCTCGCGTCCATCGAAGTTTCCACGACAGATCACGCCGTTGTCGATCATCGAGGCCGCGTCGGATCCTGCTTCCGGGCTGGTCAATCCGAAACAGGGAATCTCGCGGCCGTCGGCCAGGCTCGGCAGCCATCGCTGCTGCTGTTCGCGGGTGCCGAACCGCATCAAGAGCTCGCCCGGGCCGAGCGAGTTCGGTACCATCACCGTCACGGCCGCCGTCAGAGATCGTGATGAAATCTTCCGCACAACTTCCGAATGGGCGTACGGCGAAAAGCCAAGCCCGCCATATTGTTTCGGAATGATCATGCCGAAGAATTTTTCGCGCTTGATATAGTCCCAGGCTTCGGTCGGCAGATCGCGCCATTCCCAATTGATCTTCCAGTCATCGAGCATCGCGCAGAGCTCGTCGACCGGGCCGTTGAGGAAGGCACGCTCTTCCGCCGTCAGCCTCGCCGGCGCGGTGGCAAGCAGCTTCGACCAATCGGGATTGCCGGTGAAGAGGTCCGCATCCCACCAGACGTCACCCGCCTCAAGAGCCTCGCGCTCGGTATCCGACATCGCGGGCAACACGCGGCGCGCCCACGAGAATATTGGCTTGGTGATGATGTCACGGCGAAAGGCCTGAAAATCCATGGGATGTCCTCACCTCGGGGCGGGCAATAGCGTAACCTGGCCTCGCGTCTATGCCAGAACACAACTCATCTTAGCGGAAAGCGCGCGATTTCAGTGAATCCGGCAACTTGAAAATAAAGCGAAATTGATCGTTATCGGGCCATTTGATGTCGCCGGCCTGTGCGGAAAATTCCCGTCCTCCTCGGGAGCAGACTCCAATTAGTCCGGCCTGGTCATCTCGAACATGGCTTCGGGACGAATTTCGAAATAGTCACCGCGCCGGCCTGCCCGCACGATCGGGCGCGCGAGCGCCGTCTGATAGACGCCGTCCTTGATGAACGCCTTGTCGATATGAACCGCGACGACTTCGCCAAGCGTGAGCCAGGCCTGCGCCTTGGTGCCGTCGGCGCCCTGGAGCTGAATGATCTGCGACAGCTTGCATTCAAAGGACACCGGGCTTTCCGCGACCCGGGGCACGTTGACCCGCTTGCCGGGGACGGCGGTCAGCCCGGCGATCTTGAATTCGCTGACGTCATGGGCGACGTGCGCGGCGGTGGCGTTCATCTGACGCGCCAGCGCCATGGTGGCGAGATTCCAGACGAACTCGCCGGTAGCCTCGATATTGGCAACGCTGTCCTTCCACGAGGTGGAGGAAAATCCAATGATCGGAGGGTGATAATTGAATCCGTTAAAGAAACTGTACGGCGCGAGATTGATATTGCCATTGGCATCGCGCGAGGAAATCCAGCCGATCGGACGTGGAGCTATGATGGCGTTGAACGGATCGTGCTTCAGGCCGTGGCCATTGGCCGGCTCGTAATAATGCAGTTCTTTTTCAGTCACGCTTCCAACTTTCACGTGCGGGCATTCCGGGATGGGACGTGGCTAGCGACCTCAGCGGGCAGCGGAGCCCTTCCGGGTGCGCGGCGCAAGGGCCGCGAGGATAAAATCGATCACCTGATCGAGTGATGCCCCCGGCTTGGTGGCCGCTTGCGCGATCATCTGCGGGTGAAAAAATCGGATCATCGCCGTACAGGTGCACATCGCCGCGACCGGCACGTCCGGCACGTCGAATTCACCAGCGGCTACGCCATCAGCAATGACGGTGGCGATAGTCTGGGTAATCCGCTCGATATGTGCGACGCAAACCTGCCAGCTCTCTTCCATCGCAACCGCAACCATCTCATGCAGCTTGGAATCGCCGACGTAGCGTTCGCTGTTCATCCGATGGACCGTGGTCAAGAGCTCGCGCAGCCGGTTGGTCGCCGAGCCGGGTCCGGCTGCGATCGCCTGGGCGGCCTCCTCGACCCCGGCCATCATGCTACGGGCGACGCCCTCGTGGATCGCCTTCTTTGAATCAAAGAACCTGTACACGTTCGCCGGGCTCATGCGCAGCAGCTTGGCGATGTCGGCGACGGTCGTTTTTTGGTAGCCGATTTCGCGAAACAGACGCTCCGCCACCCCGAGAATCCGCTCTCTGGTATCAACTTCGATCTGTTCGGAAACCAGCGTCATCTCAGCACCGATCCGTGTCCTCAATGTTCAATTATTCCGCCGCCGCAGCAAGCGGAAATGCAGGTTGTGAATGGTCCAGCGGCGGCGCAAGTTTAAGATGTTCGCTCGTGCCGCTTTCTTCAAGAGTCTTTCGGAACCACAGCGCATAGAGGCCTGGCAGGTACAGCAACGTCAGGAATGTTGCAACGAACAAGCCGCCCATGATGGTGATCGCCATCGGACCCCAAAACGCCGAACGCGATAGTGGGACCATCGCCAGAATGGCGGCGAGCGCCGTGAGCACCACGGGACGGGCGCGGCGGACGGTCGCTTCCACAATGGCTTCCTTGCGCGTCAACCCATGCGACACGTCGGTCTCGATCTGGTCGACCAGGATCACCGCATTGCGCATGATCATCCCGGCCAGCGCGATCAATCCGAGTAACGCCACGAACCCAAATGGCTGGCCGGCGACATTGAGGCCGAGCGAGGCGCCGATCACCCCGAGCGGGGCGGTCAGGAACACCAGAAGCAAGCGCGAGAAGCTTTGCAGCTGGATCATCAGCAAGGTGAGCATGACTATCATCATCAGGGGAAACAGGATGAAGATCGACGAATTGCCCTTGGCGGATTCCTCGAACGCGCCACCCATCTCAATCCGGTATGCCGGTGGCAAGCTGTCGCGGATTTCCTGCAGCTTGGGCCAGATCTGGCTGGTGACATCAGGGGCCTGCACGCCATCCACGACATCGCCGCGCACCGTAATGGCCATATCGCGGTTGCGCCGCCAGATAATCGGCTCCTCATGGGAGTATTCGATCTTTGCGATTTGCGTGAGCGGCACCGCGATTCCGTTGCGAGAGGTCACCGTGAGATCGCCGACATGGCCGAGATCGAGCCGCTCGGAGGGCACAGCGCGCGCGACGACCGCAACCTTTTCGATGCCGTCGCGAATGGTCGTCACCGGTACGCCTGAAATCAGCATGCTTAGCGCCTGGGAGACGTCCTGCGGCGTCAGGCCCAGCGCGCGGGCGCGGTCCTGATCGACGACAAGCTTCAGGTAAGGCGACTGCTCATTCCAGTCGAGCTGCGGATCCTTGACGCTCGGGTTCTGCTTGACGACGTCGCGGACCCGATAGGCGATCTCGCGCACGGTCTTGGTGTCCGGCCCAATCACCCGGAACTGGACGGGGAAGCCGACCGGCGGGCCGAAGTTGAAGCGATCTACGCGCACCCGCGCTTCGGTCAGGGCGCCGTCATCGACCGCCTTCTCGATCCGAGCCTTGATCCGCTCGCGCGCGTGGACGTCCTTGGCGACGATCACAATCTCGGCGAAAGATTCATTTGGCAGTTGCGGGCTGAGCCCGAGCCAGAACCGCGGCGAGCCCTGGCCGACGTAAGCCGTGTAGGTCGAGATGTCCTTGTCGTCCTTCAGCAGAGCTTCAGCCTTCTTCACCGATTTTTCCGTGACATTGAAGGCGGTGCCTTCCGGCAGCCGCAACTGCAGGAACAATTCCGGGCGCTCGGAGAGCGGGAAGAACTGCTGCTGCACGTGGCCGAACGCGACGATCGACAGGGCGAACACGCCGGCAGTCGCCAGCACGACTTTGACACGGTGCTCGACGCACCATTGGATCATACCGCGCAGCATTCGATACATGCGCGTCTCATAAACCGCGTGCGGATCGTGGTTGCGACTGACAGTGATGTTCGGCAACAGCTTGACACCGATATAGGGCGTGAAGATCACGGCCACGAACCAGGAGGCGACCAGCGCGATTCCCACGATCCAAAAAATCCCGCCGGCATATTCGCCTACCGCCGAATTGGCGAAGCCAACAGGCAGGAAGCCGGCCGCCGTGACGAGGGTACCGGTCAGCATCGGAAACGCGGTGGACTCCCAGGCAAAGGACGCCGCGCGGACGCGGTCCCAGCCCTGCTCCATCTTCACCACCATCATCTCGACTGCGATGATGGCATCGTCAACCAGCAGCCCGAGCGCGATAATCAGCGCCCCCAGCGTGATCCGATGTAGATCGAGCGACATCGCATTCATGACGATGAATACGATCGCCAGCACCAGCGGTACTGATAGCGCCACCACGATTCCGGTGCGCCAGCCCAACGCGAGGAAGGAGACGAACAGCACGATGGCCAGCGCCTCGATAAAGGAGTGCACGAATTCGCCGACGGCGTGCTCGACGACCTTCGGCTGATCGGCGATCTTCTCGACCTTGATGCCCTGCGGCACCGCGTCCATGAATTCGGAGGTCGCCTTCTCGACCTCTTTGCCGAGCTCCAGGATGTTCGCGCCTTTAGTGGTGACTACGCCAATACCAAGCGCCGGCGTTCCCTCCTGACGCACGACGAAGCTTGGCGGATCGACGAAACCATGCGTAACGGTGGCGATATCGCCCAGCCGGAACACGCGGCCATTGCTCTCGACAGGCGTTTCCGCGACTGCCTTGGCGCCTTCGAGCGCGCCGGTGACGCGCAGGGGCACGCGTTGCGAGGAGGTTTCGACTGTGCCTGCTGGCACGACATTGTTCTGCTTGGCGAGCGAATCGAACAAGGCCTGCGGCGTGATCCCAAGCGTCGCCAATTTCGCGTGCGAGAACTCGACGTAAATCTTCTCGTCCTGGGTGCCGTAAAGGTCGACTTTGGTGACGCCCGGCACCTTTAATAGACGCTGGCGCATACCTTCGGCCGCCTTCTTCAACTGCGCGTAATCCGCGCCGTCGCTGGTCATCATATAGAGGATCGAGTCGACGTCGGAGAATTCGTCATTGACGACGGGACCGAGCAGATTGGCAGGTAGCTGGCCCTGAACGTCAGCGAGCTTCTTGCGCAAAACATAGAACAGATACGGCACGTCCTTGGGCGGGGTCGAATCCTTGAAGGTGACCTGCATCGCCGTAAATGCCGGTTTCGAATAGGTCTGGACCTTCTCGAAATAGGGCAGCTCCTGGAGCTTTTTTTCGATCGGGTCCGCGACCTGGCTCTGCATCTCGGCAGCAGTGGCGCCCGGCCAGATAGCGGAGATGTTCACCACCTTGACGGTGAAGAACGGATCTTCCGCGCGGCCAAGCCGCTCGTAAGAAAAGAACCCGGCGGCGCCAAGCGCGATGACGAGGAAGAGGATGAGCGACGGATGGCTGACCGCCCAGCCGGAAAGATTGAAGCGCTTCATCGTGTCCTCCCTCAGAATGACAGTGAAGAGACGACCCTAACCTTTTGGGTCGGATCGAGCTTCTGCACGCCGAGCACCACAACTTTGGCGCCTTCGTTGACACCTCCGACTATAACGACGTCGTTGCTCTCGTAGGATTTGACCGCAACTGGCGTCTGCGCCACGTCGCCCTTATCATCGACCACGTAGAGTGAAGGATCGCCGCCGGTGCTGAACAGCGCTGACAGGGGCAGCCGGGCAACCCTCATGGTTTCGGGGTCGGCCAGCGTCAAGGTTGCGGTCATCCCAAGCGAGACGTCATCGCCGGCATCCGGCAGCGAGAATTTTGCCAAATAGGTTCGGGTCGCGGGGTCCGCAGCGGGCGCGATCTCCCGGAGCTTGGCGGCATATTTCTTGTTCGGCTCTGACCACAGCGTCACGCTGGCGACACCGTCCTTGGCGCGACCGACTAGCGTCTCAGGTATTGCGACGACGGCTTCCTTTTCCGCAAAGCGGGCGACGCGAATGGCGGTCTGGCCTGACGCGACGACCTGACCAGGATCGACCAGGGTCGCGGTAACGACGCCGCGGGTATCAGCAACCAGCGTTGCATAGGACAGCGAATTGTTGGTGAGTTCGACCGAGCGCTCGGCACGATTCAAGCGCGCCCGCGCTTCATCGGCAGCGGCTCTGGCCTGATCCATTTGGGCGTCGGTGGTCCAGCCTTTTGTGCGCAGCTCCTTCGCGCGCTGCTCGGCGGCGGCGGCCTGCGCCAGCACACCGGTCGCTGCATGGAGTTCCGCATCGGCCTGCTCGGCCTGAAGTTTGAGATCGACGTCGTCGAGCGTTGCGAGCGGCTGGCCAACGTCGACGGTCTGGCCGACTTCGACCAGGCGCTTTGCAACTTTACCCGGTACTCGGAACCCCATGTCGGTCTCGATCCGCGGCTTGATGGTGCCGACGAAGCTCCGTTCCGGCGATTCCGCCTCGTAATGCACACGGGCCACCAAAACCGGCCGCGATGGCGTGGGGTTCTCGGCAACCTTCTCGTTGCAGCCGGCCAATGCGATTGCAATCATCGCTAGCGATACGCCGGCCATAAGCCTGAAATAGTTAGCAAAAATTGACCGGACGAACATGACAGCTTCCCTTTCCAGTCTTCGTGTAGGGAGTGTCGATTGTTTAGTAACGATTGTCAATATTCGTCACTGATCATGATTTCGTGAAGATTCGTTAATCCCGCGCGGGCGAGCAGTGTGCGCCTGGCCCCCAGGAGGTCTGCGCCGGCCAGACAAATGCGAGATGTTGAGCTATTCAGCCAGCTGAAACCGTTCGAAACGGTGCAGCTCTTCCTCGATTCTTCGCCTCGATTCCTTGCGCGCGCCCCGTGCGCCGCCGCCTACCCAGCTCCAGCTCTGCACCAGCAGTTTGCGCTGCTTGCGGTCGGTCTTGAGATCGAGCGCGGCGACGATCGCGTCACCGACCAGAACCGGTAACGCGAAATATCCGAATTGGCGCTTGTGCTTGGGCACATACGCCTCGAAGCGGTGCTCGTAATCGAAGAACAGGTGAGTCCGCTTGCGCTGGATGATCAGCGGATCGAACGGGGACAGGATGTGAACCATCTCATGAGCTTCGGTGCTGGCAATTTCGGTCATCGCCGGCTGGGCCCAGTGCTCCTGCTTGCCCGCACCTTCGAGCGCGATGGGGACCAATTCGCCTCGACGAACTGCCGCTTCGACCAGTCGGCGGACTGCCGACTTGCTCGGTGCATCCAAATGGCAGATCGAATCGATGCTCACCACCCCCTGCGCCCGCAACGCGCGAGCGAGCAGATAAGCGGTTACCTCGCGCGGCGAAGCACCCTTCGGCGGTTTGTCCCAACCGAAATGCCGCGACATCAGCTCGTACGTCTTGAGCATGCCGTTACGCTCTGAAATCGTTAGCACGCCGGTGTAGAACGCCAGTTGCAGCGCCCGTTTCGACGGCTTGCGGCTGGCCCACAAATGCTCCTTGTCGACCAGCACGTCGTCTTCGATGTCACGGATCGTCAAGGGACCGTCCCGGCGGATCAGCTTCAGCACCTTGCGCAGGTCCGCCGGTTTCACCGAGCTGAGCCACTTGTGACCTTCCCGCCTGTGCCGGTTCATGGCCGGAATAAAGAAACGCAGGTCCTTGGCCGGCACATAGGAGAGCGCGTGGGTCCAGTATTCGAACACGCTTTTCTCGATGCTCTGGGCCTGGCGCAAATCCGCGCGACGATATTCGGGGATGCGGTTCCAGAGAATGTGATGATGGCAGCGCTCGATGACATTGATCGTGTCAATTTGCACGTAGCCGAGGTGTTCTACCGCACGGGCCACGGCCTGCGGCCCCTCGCCAAAAGGATCTTGTGTGTCGAGCCGCTGGGCTGCGAGCCAGATACGCCGGGCCGCGGCCTTGGTCATAGGATGGAGTTTATCCGCGCTGGACATCGCCCCGACAATGTAGGCGGATTCTCTGCATTCAGAGGACCGGAAAAACGGCCCCGCTCAGTGCTTCTCACGCTGACCGATACTTCCGGTCGCGATCTCGGCGCAGGATGCCTTCCCCCGCTCGGAGGCCTGGCATTTATAAACGCTGCCCGTTAGGCGATCGACGAGCCACATATTCTCGTCGTTTGGGCTTTCCATCCCGACGAACCGGGTACCGACTGCCGTAACCAGGGTCGAGAGCAATATAGCCGCAGCGATCAGCCCTGAGCCTATCAATATCGGCATCGAAGTTCCCGGCCGGTCAGCTGCAACCGCGCGATAGGCTCCTTGATATTCCTTTGGTCTCTTGGCTGGCTGAAACAAGGCGCTGCTGCTTCGCTGTGTTTTGCTTTGTCTGCGGGTTCCTTAGAGGCGCATCTGGCCGATTTGGTGTCAGCACCTCGGCGCCGCCACGACCGCATTGCGACGAGGCTTTGCTGGCGCTAGCGGCTTCGCTCGAAAATGGCTGTTGTCATCTCAGTGGTTGGTTCGTGAGTCATAACACAAAGCCGATGCATCCACGCGCCTAATCATTCAGCCATCAACAACTCTGCCGACGCCAGCGCGAAGAACCGCTGACGTCAGCAATTGCATTGAACGTTTGGCGCGAGCTGCGACTCTTACGCGGCCGATTTGCCTTCGGCCGAAGCCTCGGCTCACGTGGCGATGGTCGTAAGCTCGACCAGAAAGCCACGTTCCCTGGATGACTTCACTTCGACTCCGCCGGATCGCGATGAATCGGATCGACCCACAGCACCGTTTCCGGCTTTTCGACGGGCTCGATATCGAGATTGATTGCGACCGCCTGGCCATCGCTGCGGACCAGAACGCATTCCAGTACTTCGTCGCGGCTAGCGTTGATCTCCTGATGCGGCACGTAAGGCGGTATAAAAATAAAATCGCCGGGATTGGCTTCAGCGGTGAATTGCAGGTGCTCGCCCCAACGCATCCGGGCTTTTCCCTTCACCACATAGATGATGCTCTCGAGATGGCCGTGATGATGCGCGCCGGTCTTGGCATCGGGCTTGATCGTTACCGTGCCGGCCCAAAGTTTCTGCGCCCCAACGCGCGCGAAATTGATTGCTGCCTTGCGATCCATCCCAGGCGTGGAGGGAACATTGGGATCAAGTTGATTGCCGGGAATGACGCGGACACCATCGTGCTTCCAACGCTGCGCGTCACGATCCTGCGAATGGGCCGGATGTGAACGATCATGCGAGCCCGTCATCTTCTGCCTTCCAGCAATAATTACCGGCGAACACGTTACCTAAAATCGCGATCGCCGACCAGACGAGCGAGGAACGTTTACCTCATGGCGAAGTTGTCTTGGCAACGCTCAACAGTTCCGAAGGGATTAAATCATGGGTAGCACGGCAGACAAGATCAAGGGTGCCGCCAACGAAGGCATGGGCAAGGCCAAGCAGGGTGTTGGCGAAGCCGTCGGTTCCGACAAGATGCAAGGCGAAGGCGCGGCTCAGGAGCTCAAGGGGAAGGGACAAAAGGCGGTTGGCGACGCCAAGCAGGCCGCAAAGGATGTTGCGAATAAGGCAGCAGAGACGGCAAACAAGAATCTCTGACGAACATTGATCGAGTGATTGAAAGAACTGATTCGAAAGACCGGCGCCTTCGGGGCCGGTCTTTTTTTGTTGCAAGTCCTACTTCACATCCAGCAATTCGACATCGAACATCAGCGTCGCGTTGGGAGGAATGACGCCGCCGGCCCCGCGTGCTCCGTAACCTAGCGCAGGCGGGATGATGAGCGTGCGCTTGCCGCCAACCTTCATGGTCGCGACACCCTCGTCCCAGCCGGCGATCACCCGGTGGTGTCCGATCGGAAACTCGAACGGCTCGTTACGATCGACCGAGCTGTCGAACTTCTTGCCCTTCTTGCCATCCTCATAAAGCCAGCCGGTGTAGTGCATCACACAGGTCTGACCGGGCTTTGGCGATACACCCGAGCCGACCGCGGTGTCGATAATCTGCAAGCCTGAAGGTGTGGTCATGATCTTTCCTGCGGTCTGCGCCGCTGCACTGTCAGGCGCACACGCCAAGGGCACGGCAATAACTGTCATCGCTGCCGCCGTTAGCGCCACGGCGGCTAGTATCGACATCTTTGGATGCTGACGAGCTCGCATTCAGGCACCTTCCGTCACGAACCGGAATTGGTGTCTCTAGCGCAGCGAGACGTGTCTTGCCAGCCTGTTCGCCCGGGATGCTACGATAATTCGATATTCTCCAGTCGCACCGGCAGCTTGCGGATGCGCTGACCGGTGGCATGGAAGATCGCGTTGCACACGGCAGCATTGGTACCGACGTTCGCCAACTCGCCCAAGCCTTTGACGCCCGCCGGATTGATGTGGTCGTCCTGCTCCGGCACCAGGATCACCTCAACATTGGGCACGTCCGCATTCACCGGCACCAGATAATCAGCGAGATTGTCGTTGACGTAGCGCGCGTAGCGCTGGTCAAGCTCAGTCGCTTCAAGGAGTGCCGAGGACATTCCCCAAATCAAGCCACCCATCAGCTGGCTACGCGCCGTCCGCGGGTTCATAATATGGCCGGCGGCGAACGCGCCGACCATTCGCGGCACACGGATCTCGTGCGTCCATCGATTGATCCGAACCTCCACGAATTCAGCGCCAAAAGCATAGGCTATGCGGTCCTTCATCTTGTCGCCGCCGACCATTCGCAACTGGCCCTTGTGCATGGCGCTAAAAGAGTCTGCCGGCGCGCCATCCGGCTTCCACTCGCCATATTCTTCGACGACGCTGACACCGAGCGCATCGAACGCCTGCTCCAGGTCGAGCGGAGCATCGCTGTTTGCGCGTCTCGTACTCGCAGTCTGTCCGAGCCCCACCGTTTCCTTTGCCTTGTCAGCGAGGCTTTCGTTCGGGTTCAGGGCCTTGAACAGGCGCTGCCTGATCTGGTTGCACACCATCATTACGGCCGAGCACGTACTCGCGGTGGAATTGGAGCCGCCCGCCACTGGTGCCGGCGGCAGATCACTATCGCCGATAAAAACCGAAACCTTTTCGATGGGGACGCCGAGCTTATCAGCCGCGGCCTGACCGATTACGGTATAAGCCCCGGTGCCGATCTCATGACCGGCGATCTCGACCCGGGTACGGCCATCTCGCTGCAAACGAACGCGCGCGGCCGCGGCCGCCATTTGCGTTGGGTAGCAAGTCGTGGCGCAGCCATATCCGATCAGCCAGTCTCCATCGGACATCGAGTTTGGCCGCGGA
>NZ_DATEPI010000117.1:0-7709 GCF_035273305.1 Bradyrhizobium sp.
ATCGCCGCTTCCGGTTACGAACAAGCTGGGAGAGCACGTTCTCGGCCTGCCATTCTGGTTGGGGCTGGAACATGACGACATAATCGCAATCGTGAGCGTCCTGGAGGAAGCGATTGCATCTGCTCGAGGCACTAAGAAAGCACCGCGAGCGACGCACCGTTCAATGGAGGTGCCGGAACCCCACGACGGGACTCTCAAGCTCGCTCCATGAACTCCCTCGCGTCTAATGACGTTATTGTTTTAGTTCACGTTTACGATCAAGATGATCTGCTCGAACCCTTCGTCAGGTGGTATTCCGAGCTTGGCGTCAGACGGATTCTCGCTTTTGACTTAGGCTCAACCGACGGCACCTATGATATCCTGTCGGACCTGGCGTCACGCTATCCCTTAATCTGGTCCCAGCTCGACGACCTCGACATCAGGAACTATTCCGGGAGTACCACCGGCGACCACTTGGCTATGTACGCGCGGGAAACCTATGCGCCGGAATGGATGCTCATGTGCGACGCCGATGAGTTTCTATGTGTAGAGGGCTGCCGTTTCGACGCTATTCTCGACAAGGCCACAGCAGAATCAATCACAGCGTTGTCAATTCCTTGCTTCAACATGACGGGCACAATTCCCGCCAAGGGAGACCCGAGCCTCAGTTCCCTCACAACTCGCATTGTTGAGCCTTACGGTGAGACATTTGAAGAGCAAATTGCTGGTGCCACCCCTGTGCCGTTCATCTTCGTGAAGCACCCGGTTAAGAGCATCGTCAAGTCAGCGGCATTCTCGTCCTACGTTCCTGGCGGTCACGGTGCAAACGTCGAATATGGGCGGAGAGAACTCGTCGACTGCTTGCGATTCAATCATTACCCGATGAGATCATATGCGAAGTTCGAGAAGAAGGTCAGCAATGCTGCCCAATTTCTTCGCACGAACGATCACCTTCCTGACTGGTGGGCTTGGCATTGGAGGAGATGGGTAAATTGCGAGGCTCAGGGACAACTAGAAGATGAGTATCGCCGGCAGTTCGTTTCGATAGAGGAGCAGCGGAGCCTTGTAGCAGACGGGCTTTGCGTTGTGGATGAATCCGTTTCCATCTGGTACCAATCGCTAAAGGGTCTCATTAAGCCTGCGCCGAAGGCTGATCCGTTGGCGCTAAACACGCTCGACGGGCAGAAACTGCGGATCGCGGCGCTCGAAGCCAAGGTCAAAGAGCTTGGGCGATTAGCGAAATCCGACGCGAGCCTTGTCTACGCGGGGAATTTAGCCGCATCCCTGATTGCGCTCTCGAGCTCAGGAGCCCCCGCGGCGTCAGGTGACGCAGTAGTTGATGATTTTTGATGACCAGTTGCGCGACACGGTGTCCGCCGTAGCCGCGCTCCGAGATCAGCGGGTCTTCGGTTCCAGCGCCAGTGCGTCCCCATTCTTTCAGGGACTTAGGTGACTTGCGTTCAGACGACGATCGCACGCATGGTCGACAAGTGTCACGTACAAGGAACTTACTCAATGCCTGATAAAAAGCCGATCGATTCTAAGTTTGATGATGTTGCGCGTAAGAAGGTCACGCGGCGACGGCATTCATCAAGTAAGAGCACTCGCTTGCCGCCAATGCGGAGACAAAGTCTGGCGCTCATTCAAGTGCCTCTTGATGTGGACATCGAGGTCGAGAGGACGATCGGCGGCATCGAAATGGGCGTGCTGCAAAACGGCATGTCCTATCTGACACCCGCCGGCCTCGAAGAGGCCGCGGGCGCTGCTCGTTCGACCGTTTTCGAGCTTTCGCAGGAATGGGAAGCTGCGATGAACGGCGGCGTATTTTCACGCCAGGGCCGAATTTCGTTTTTTCACGAGTACCTCAGCGAGAATGGATATACGCACCGCCACTTATATATTGAGATACTTCGGGAAGGTTCGACCTATTACGCTTGCCCGGACATAGTATGCATGGCTTTTCTTGAGTACTTTGCGTTCGAAACTCTTAAGAACAACCCGAGGGCGATCGAAAACTATAGGAGTTTTGCACGATTTGGGTTCCAGCAATTCGTCTACAAAGCGCTGGGCTACACGCCTCCTGATAAATGGAAATATCTTCACGATCGCATTTCTATCCAGAACGGAAGCGCGCCAGAAGGCTATTTCATTGTTTTTAGCGAAGTCAGCGGGATTGTCATCGACCTCATCAACGCTGATCTTTTGGTAAGCGAAAAAACTATTCCGGTTTTCGGCGTAGAGAAGAGTTGGTCGGATCATTGGACCAAAAGCTACTTTGATGACGTCTATGGTGCACGCATCACCGCTGTGAGGAACCCGCAACTCCCGTGGGCATATCCTGACGAGGCGCTAGCTGAATTTCGCCGCTGGTTTCGCCACGAGTATCTGACCACGCGCTTTCCGCGCTACATGCTCACCAGAGCCGAGCTTTTGGATCCAAAAGAAGGGAAACAGATCGGAACCCTGCACCAACAAAAAGGGATCGATAAGCCGTCGGCCTGAGGTGTGTTCCGCTGCAATGGATGGTGCGGGACTTCTATATTAGGTAGTGGCGTGAGCGGATAATTGTCGATGCATGTAGACGGCACACGGGCGCCGCCGGGCGATAGCGAAGCAGCAATCAGCAGTGAGCCATCCGTCACAGCCGACGAGTTGTTGCGGAGCTCACGGGTCTTGAGGAGCCGCGCACCTCGAAGCGCCACTCAGCGGGCGTTTGCAAGCGCGCTAGTCCGCAGGCGACGCCGCTTCACGGAAGCACACCAAGCGGTCCGTGCGGCGATTTCCGAGGCCAATGCTGCGCTAAGGTCCACTCCTCCAGCGACCGTCCCGGGTCGGCGAAGCGCCTGGCGCGGATTACTTGGATCGGCTGGGCAACCCCCCGAACCGCTGCTGTTCGACAGAAAGTGGATAGCTTCTCAGGACCGGGAACATCGTTCGCATTCGTTTCGCGAGTACGAGCGAGACGAACATCTTCATTTGATTAGCACGCATCCGCTTTTCTCGGGCGAGTATTATCTGGCGCGCAATCCGGGCGTCGCCAAGTCCGGCATGTCCCCGCTGCGCCACTATCTAGACTATGGCTGGCGCCAGGGGCGCGACCCTCACCCTTATTTTTCGAACGATTGGTACCTGTTCAAGAATCCGGACGTCAGGTGCGCCGGCCTGAACCCGCTTGTTCATTATCTGTCGCACGGCTGGAAAGAGGGTCGCCGGCCCAACCCCGTATTCGACCCGCAAGCCTACCTGAATTATCATCCCGACATTCGCGAAGCGGGAGTGGAGCCGCTGACCCATTACGTGCGCCACGGGCTTGCCGAGGACCGCGAAATCCCGTTCGAAGGCCATGGATCTGAATGGCGAAGCCTGGTGCGCCTCGAAACGCGCTGCCCTTCGTTGATGGATTATCTGATCCACCATCCTGTTGAAGAAGGTGGGAAGGAGCCGGGAGGGGCTGCGCGCCCCTCGCGCGGCGATTGGCCGCCCCAGCCGCTCAGCCACTCCTGGCTGCCGCGCCAACTTCAAGATTACCTGTCCCGCTCGCATCTCGACGAGGCAATTCCGTTATTTTCGTATCTCTGCTCCGTCATGGACTGGTATGCCGACGATCAGGAAGCGTTCGCCAGGTCGGAGACTTGCTTCCATCTGCTGACCAGAATCCGATGCTTGTCGGAGCAGCGCGCGGGCGCCTCCTCTGGCGACTTGGACGCGTCAATTATCGTTCCCGTGCACAACAACTTAGTTGACACGATCTTGTGTATTGCATCGCTGCTGGAGCACGAATGCGACGCGAGTTACGAGATCATCGTTGCCGACGACGCATCGACCGACGCCACTACGGACATCATTCCCTTAATCGGGGGCGTCGTGAAGCACGTCCGCCAGAATAAGAATCTAGGCTTTCTTCTCAACTGCAACGCAGCCGCTGCCCAGGCGAACGGCAAGGTCGTCGTTTTCCTCAACAACGACACGCTTGTCCTTCCTGGCTGGCTGGATGAGCTGCTCGCCCCCTTCGAGTCGATCGACAAGGCGGGTCTGGTTGGGTCCAAACTGCTGAATTGGGATGGTACACTCCAGGAGGCGGGCGGAATTTTCTGGGAAGACGGATCCGCCTGGAACTTCGGCAGAGGGCAAGACGCGCTTGCTCCGCAGTTCAACTATTTGAAGGATGTGGACTATTGCTCCGGCGCAGCAATTGCTGTCCCGACGAGCATCTGGAAACAAGTCGATGGCTTCGACGAAGCTTTCACACCGGCTTATTGTGAAGACGCCGACTTGGCCTTCCGGCTCCGGGATGCGGGCTATCGCACCGTGTACAATCCGGCGTCGGCAGTGCTGCATCATGAGGGGCGCAGCCACGGCCGGGACGTGAATTCGGGGATCAAGGCATATCAGGTCAGGAACCAAGCGCGTTTGCTGGAACGGTGGGGCGAGGTCCTCGCCCGCGATCATTTTCCGAATGCCCAGCAAGTCCTGCGCGCGCGCGATCGCTCACGTGCCAAGCCACACGTCCTGTTCATTGATCATTATGTCCCTCAATGGGATCGGGATGCGGGCTCGAGGACCATTTACCAGTATCTGCAGATCTTCATCGACCTTGGCTGGCAGGTGACCTTCTGGCCTGACAATCTCCATCGCGACCCGCTTTACGCGCAAGTGCTTGAAGGCATCGGCGTTGAGGTGATTGCCGGTCCTGAGTTCATCGACCGTTTCGACGATTTCCTCCGCGATCGCGCCGACCTCTATGATGTCGTGTTCATCAGCCGCCCTCATGTATCGGCGCGCTACGCCGCGGCGGTGCGGCAGCACACGAAAGCGCAAATCTTCTACTACGGGCACGACGTGCATTTTCGGCGAATGGAAGCGAGCATGGCCCTTGGCGGGCCGGTCACGAAGGAGGACATCGCCGCGAACCGCGAAATGGAACTGGACGCTTGCCGCGCTGCTGACGTCATCTTCTATCCAGATCCGAAGGAAGTTAGCCTCATCCGCAAGCTTGTCGGTGGGAAGCGCAAGTTCCTCACCAATCCGGTTTGCGTCTACGACGAGGCGCAGATCGACGACGCCGTTGCCGCTACGGCCAAGATCCCAGCTGTTTGCGGTAAGCGCATGCTGTTCGTGGGTGGGTTCAATCACGTGCCGAACCGCGAAGGAATTATCTGGTTCGCCAAATCTGTCATGCCGCTCATCCTGGAACGGGTCCCGGAGGCCCACCTCGACATTGTCGGGTCCAACGCGCCCGGCGAGGTGGTGGAACTGAGTTCGGACCAAGTTTCGGTCCTCGGGTTGGTGTCGGACGAGAGGCTTGAGGAATTGTACCGTCAGTCTGCGCTGGCGGTGGCGCCGTTGCTTCACGGTGCCGGTGTGAAGGGCAAGGTGATCGAAGCCATGGGGCTAGCGGTGCCAGTCGCAACAACATCCGTCGGCGCGCAGGGGATTGCCGCGGCCAAGGAGCTGATGTTTGTCGGCGACTCCCCGGACGAGTTGGCCGAAGCCGTCGTGCTCGCGCTCAAGGACCGAACCGAGGCGCAGCGGCGGGCCCGCGCCGCTGTCGAATTCATTCGAGAATATTATGGGCGAGAGTCGCTGATGAAGCTGTTCGACCAGCTCACGCGCAAATCTGGCAAGCAGCGCTAGCGAGGAGCCAACGGTTGAACGTCTTAATTACCGGAGCGGGCGGGATGATGGGCTCGCACCTTGCCGAGCGACTGCTCCTCGAAAGCGCCGAAGTCATTGCCACCTTCCACCAACCGACCATCAACATGCAGACGGTCGATCCGGCGGTTACGTTCGAAGAGCTCGACGTACTCGACCACGACGCCGTGTTCACGCTGATCGAAAGTCGGAAGCCGCAAGAAATTTACCATCTCGCGGCGCAAAGCTTGCCCACGGTCTCGTGGACGGACCCGTGGCGAACACTGCGGGTGAACGGCGAAGGCACGGTTAATATCTTCGAGGCGATCCTTCGCGCACGCAAAAATGACCCGTCGTACAACCCCATGACGGTGATTGCTTGCTCGTCGGCGGAATATGGCGCGTCGTTAGTGCCGGAGCGAGTTCCCGTTCGCGAAGATGCGCCGCTGCTTCCGCTCCACCCTTACGGCGTCAGCAAGGTCGCGCAGGATCTGCTTGGTCATCAATATTACTACAATCATGGCCTGCGGTGCATCAGGGCTCGCATTTTCAACTGCACGGGCCCGCGCAAGCGCAACGACGTGGCCAGCGATTTCGCGCGCGGTCTGGTGCGGGCACTTAAGACTGGCCGAAGCTTGAAGCACGGCAATCTAGAAACGCATCGCGCGATCATCGACGTGCGCGACATGGTCGATGCGCTGATTGCTCTTGCCCGCGAGGGCAGGGCAGGCGAGGCGTACAACATCTGCGCGGACCGGGCATATCGCGTGTCCGAACTGCTCGAGATGTATTTCGAGCTCGCGGGACAGCGGGTTGCAACGGAGCTGGACCCGTCTCTCCTCCGGTTCTCCGACGAACCGATCATTTTTGGTGACACAACAAAGATTCGCACCGACACGTCGTGGCGGCCTCGCTGGGACCTGAAGCAGACTCTGGCCGACATGCTTGAATTTGAAACACGGCAATATGCCGAAGGGACAGGTTAAAGTGGCTGCGACCAGTGGCTGGCGGAACGCGAATGTCCGCGCTCGAGCCCCGCTGCGCCTTGGGCTCGGCGGCGGGGGAACCGACCTTGAGCCATATTGCGACGAGCATGGCGGCGTGGTGCTTAGCGCGTCGATCGACCGCTATGCTTACGCGCATGTGAGCCGCGGGCGTGGTGGTAACATCCTGTTCAAAGCGGACGACCTGCAGCGCGAGGAAGCGCTTCCGTGCACGCTCGACTTCGACATTCACGGCGGTTTGAGCCTTCATCGGGCCGTTTACCGGCACATGATGGTGCAGCATAACGGAGGAGAGCCGCTTCCGTTGGCCGTCACAACCACGATCGATGTTCCTGCGGGATCCGGGCTGGGCGCCTCGTCGGCGCTAGTAGTCGCATTGGTGGAAGCCTTTGCGGCGGCGATGGAACTGCCGCTTGGGCCTTATGACGTCGCCAAGCTGGCGTTTCAACTCGAACGGCGCGAACTCGGAATGCTCGGCGGCAAGCAGGATCAATATGCCGCTGCGTTCGGGGGGCTGAACTTCATCGAATTCCTGCAAGGCGGAGCGGGCGTGATCGTCAACCCCCTCCGAATGCGACAAAGCTACCTCAACGAATTCGAATCTTCCCTCGTCATCTGCTTCAGCGGTCAGTCGCGAGAGTCCGCCAATATTATCCGCCAGCAAGTCCACGGCTTGGAGGGGCTGGACGAATCGACGGTCCAGGCGATGCATGAGATCAAGCAGCACGCATATGAAATGAAGGCGGCACTTTTGGCGGGCGACATTAAACGCATGGCCGACGTGCTGGGCCAGTCGTGGCGATTGAAGAAGCTGACGGCGAACTCTGTCAGCAACCCCAACGTTGAACGCCTTCTCGATCTTGCGATGGAGTCCGGCGCCCTCGCCGGAAAAGTTTCGGGCGCGGGGGGCGGCGGCTTCATCATGCTCGTCGTCGATCCAGAGAAGCGGTTCGGGCTGATTCGCTCGCTCAATGCGGCCGGCGCGAACGCGAGCTCCGTGAAGGTCACCTTCCAGGGTTCGCAAGCCTGGCATGTAGCCTGAGATCGGACGGCGGACGTGATTACCACCCAATGTGCGATTCTGATCGGCGGCCT
>NZ_DATEPI010000118.1:0-14276 GCF_035273305.1 Bradyrhizobium sp.
TGAAAAAATCCACGGCCGCAGCCCGCCATCGAGACAAGGACGAAGGAGCCGACGAGATACAAACGAACTCCGCGCGTCATGCGCGCAGGTTCGGTGAATTTATTTAAGGACTCTTCAACGGATTGATTTCACGACTCTTTAACCATGCGTCCGTCCGTGGCGGCTCGCGAGAGACAATAAAGCTGACTTTTTCCGACGGGAACCGATCGACAGCTTTGAGGTTAGTTGGCAGCGATGTGAATCACGGAGATTTTCCGATGACCTTCATGGCTCCTTTCGCGAGCAGATTGAGCGTTGTTGCCGCGTATCTCGCATTTGCCCTCGTCGGTGCGATCGTGCTCGGAATCTTCTAGAAAAGAGCTAGCCAATCCTTAGCGCGCCCCTTCGGCTGAACTCCGCGGGGGCGTTTTCGTGCTTCGGTTCGTGAGGCGATCGCGAAGGTTCTATTGACCCATGCCGAGTTCTTCCGAGTTGACACGCCGCATGCGAGCCACATCCTGAGCCGCGTCTGGCTGGCACCGCAACGGAGATCAGCGCCGGTCTGGCGCGTCGCCCACCCGCGCTGTAGACTCCTCAATTGAACAAATCCGAGGGGTGAAAGCTGCCGCCGGTTAGCCTCAAAACGATCCTGCTCGGGGTCGCGGTCATCGCGGCTTCATTCTTCGGCAGCCTGAAGGTGATGGACTGGCTAGCGCCGCGCGTCGCGCTTCCCGTGCCGGCGCTCGTCGAATTGCCGCCACTGCCCGCGGCGGCGCATCGCTCGATCATCCTCGCGCCCGTCTCGATTTCACTGGCCGCTATTCGTGACGCCGTCGATCGGGCCGCGCCGCGTTCCTTTGGCGGCAAGGCCGACAATCCGATATCCGAGGTCTTGCAGAGCGCCGACATCGGCTGGACCGCATCACGCGGGCCGATCGCTACGACGGGCGCCCAGGACGTGCTATCGCTGGCGACACCCTTGGCCGGAAAGCTCAACGTGACCGGCTCGCTGTCATCGAAGGTGACTGGCCCGGTTAGCGACGCGCTCGGCGGGCTGTTGGGCGGAAATATCGCCAAGCAGATCGGCAGCATCAACATCAAATCCATCAATGCCAATGCCGAAATCAAGGGCAGCGTCGTTTTCAGCTCGCGGCCGAAACTCGCCGCTGCCTGGCACCTTGAGCCAAATCTCGCCGCGCAGGTGATGCTGGGTGATACCAGCCTTTCGGTTGCAGGCGCGCACGTCAATGTTCCGGCTCAGGTCAAACCGTTGATAGAGAAGACCGTCGCCGATCAGGTCGCCGCTGCTGAGACGCGAGTCCGAAACGATCGAATTTTCATTCAGAACGCGCGAATACAATGGGCCAAGGCCTGCCGCTCGATAGCGCTGCAGGGCACCGGCGCTGCGTCGAACTTGCCGCCGCTTTGGCTCGAACTGCGGCCAACCCGCGCGATCGCGGTGCAGCCTCGTGTCGATGCATCCGCCGTGACAGTGACGCTCGGCGTCGAAGCGGAGACCCGTATTACGCCGCTGCAGACCAAACCTGATTGCCCGTTCCCCGCAAAGATTGACATCGTTCCGCCGACGCCCGGCGGAGTCAGCATCGCCGTGCCGATCGATTTGCCGTTCTCAGATGTGAACAAGATCATCGAGGCGCAGTTCGCCGGCCGCACGTTCCCGGAAGACGGCTCAGGCTCGGTTAAGATCACGGTCAAGCGCGCCAGCGTCGCGGCATCCGGAGACCGACTGCTGATTTCGCTGCTACTGAATGCCAAGGAGAAGGAAAGCTTCCTCGGACTGGGTGCCGAAGCTACCGTGCATATCTGGGGCAAGCCGGTGCTCGATCAGGCGCACCAGATCCTTAAGTTGGCGAACGTCCAGCTTGCGGTCGAGTCAGAGGCCGCATTCGGGTTGCTCGGAGCCGCCGCCCGCGCCGCCGTGCCCTACCTCCAAACGATGCTTGCGGAAAAAGCAACGATCGACCTCAAGCCATTTGCAACCAATGCGCAAAAGAAAATCGCGGCCGCCGTCTCGGAATTCCAGAACAACGAAAATGGCGTGCGGGTGACGGCTGACATTACCAGCCTGCAGCTTGGCGACATCACTTTTGACTCCAAGACGCTGCGCGTGATCGCAAACGCCCAGGGCACGATCGATGTGTCGGTGAGCGAACTGCCTGCGCTTTAAGCTCTGATGCTGAAATGCCGGCGCGCGAGCCTTGCGGCGCTATCTGCATGCGCCCAGGTTCCCGCTTGTTTTGGGCCTTTGCAGAGCGCTGCCAAGCCAGATAGAAGAACGATACAGAAGCCTCAACAAACGCCAGGGAGAAGAAACGATGAAATTTACAGCGACCGCGATTGCGGCAGGCCTCGCTTGCGCGGCGTTCGGCACCGTCGCCAACGCCCAGATTTCCGATGACGTTGTCAAGATCGGCGTACTGACCGACATGTCCAGCCTTTATGCGGACGCAACCGGCAAAGGCTCGGTGACCGCGGTCGAGATGGCGGTCAGCGATTACGGCGGTAAGGTAAAAGGTAAACCTGTCGAGGTGATCTACGCCGATCACCAGAACAAGCCCGACGTCGGCGTCGGTATCGCGCGCAACTGGTATGACAATGAGAAGGTGGACGCGATCTTCGACGTGCCGACCTCCTCGGTTGCGCTCCCGATTTCCGCCCTCACTCGCGAGAAGAACAAGATCAACATCAATTCCGGCGGCGGCAGCTCCGATATTACCGGCGTTGCTTGCTCGCCGAACACGGTGCATTGGACCTACGACACTTACGCGCTGTCAAACGTCGCCGGCAAGGCGATGGTCAAACGCGGCGAGGACACGTGGTTCTTCGTAACTGCGGACTACGCGTTTGGCATGGCGCTCGAACGCGACGCGGCGAACGTCGTGAAGGAGAGCGGCGGCAAGGTGCTGGGCGACGTCCGCCATCCCCTGAACTCGTCCGATTTCTCCTCCTTCCTGCTGCAGGCCCAAGCCTCCAAAGCCAAAGTGATAGCGCTCGCCGACGCCGGCGGCGACACCACCAATGCGCTTAAACAGGCGGCGGAATTCGGGATCACCCAGGGCGGCCAAAAGATGATCGCACTGCTGCTGGAGATCACCGACGCGCACGCGCTCGGCGCCAAGGCAACGCAGGGTCTAATCGTGACGGACGCCTTTTATTGGGACATGAACGACGAGACCCGCGCCTTTTCAAAGCGCTTCATGGACAAGGTGGGCCACATGCCGACGATGATCCAGGCCGGATTGTATTCGGCGACCATGCATTATCTCAAAGCGATCGAGGCAATCGGATCGGATGAAGCGCCGAAGGTGATGGAGAAGATGCGCGCCACCCCGATCAACGACTTCTTCGCCAAAGGCGGCAAAATCCGCGCGGATGGCCGCATGGTTCATGACATGTATCTATTTGAGGTGAAGAAGCCCTCGGAGTCCAAAGGCGAGTGGGATCTATACAACCTGCTTGCCACCGTGCCGGGCGACGAAGCGTTCCGTCCGATCGACAAGGGCGGGTGTCCGTTGGTCAAGACCCACTAAAATTCCTGCTCCCGTTCTCCTGTTCGAGAAGAGCCAAAAAGAGAGCGCGTCCGACGACGGCGGACGCGCTCTTTTCATCTCGATTTAGATCGTGTTCTGCCTCAGGTCGAATACTTGAACTCAGGCATTGCTTTCAACTGATCCTTGGTGGCGTTGAACACCGCGTGGTCCGGATACCACGGATTGGTCTTCGCTGGAGCCGAGGAAGTAGGCGCCATCTTGCTGTTGGACGCGCCGGTGGTCGTGCTTGAGGTGCTCGACGACGTGGTCGAGGCGACCGGCTCGGTTACGAATTTGACCTGATCGAAAGCGACAGCCACCAGATGCTCGCCAACGCCCAGGAACCCGCCGACGCCGATTACGACTGCCTTGATGTTCCCGCTCTTGTCGGTCAACAGATCATTGATCGACCCGATGCTCTCGTTGTTATTGTTGTAGACATTCAGCCCGACGATCTTCGAAGTGCGCCAGTCACCTTGGTACGAAGCATTCGAGGTCGATGTCGCGGCTGGGGTGCTTGTATTATTGGTAGTCGCGGACGGTGTTTGCGTTTGCGCAAATGCAACCGTTGCAAGCAATGCCGACGCGGCCACACCGGCCGTCATGTATTTCGCTAACATGTGCTTTTCTCCCTTATTGCCAAACTGATGCGGGAGAAAACCCGCCAGCACGCCCGCCGTTCCACATAGCTGGAACAATTTCCGGGATGGCGCGGCGCAACATAAGTTACGCAGTGACACAATTGTGGCTTATGGGAGCGCGCTGACCGCCGATGCCGCTCTGAATTTGGTTAACGACCAGCGACACTACGCCGGGAACCTCGACACGCCACGAAGCTCGACGAAGTGCGCTCCGCGTCGAGATTAGACCGGTGTCGAGGTCAAAATAAGGAGCGCGAATTCCCTAAGCGGCGAGCGGCTCTGCGTCTGCATCCTGCTCAAAGAAAGCGACGGCTTCGAATTGATAATCGCAAGCCCAGCAGTGCCAGAGATATGAAACGCGTCGCGGACCGCTTTCAATCCACTCCGGGGTGGAGATCGGCTTACCGCATTGCGCGCAGGGATTTCCTTGGGGCAAATTATCGAACTTTAATTTGGCCATGGCACGTTGTCCCTTTTGATTTTATTCGTTAACGCGGACGAGGCAGGGCTACTGTCGCAGGGCGCGTCCTGCCGTCTTGCGGATTTTTGAAAGGCCATTGCGTCTTTTGAGCGGCAAGCCGCGTGCGCGTTTGAAAAAATTTAGATTCAGTTCACAGCGGGATCAATCAGTGGCGCTGACGTATGCATCGCAACCGGCGTTGCCGCACCACCGCGCCGTGTCACCGGCATAGAAGTTTCTGCAACCCTGGATGTGATGGCGCAGCCTGTTCGCCCTGCGAAGCTGCGCGTCAAACAGACGCTGATGCAGATTTTTGGGGCACGTCAAGACCGCTGCCGGCATTGACAAACGCCCTAGCGAATGGCCTGTTTTGCCGCGTAAATGGGGGTAAATGCAACATTAGGCGGCTCAGATGTTTGGCGCCGCCTTTCCCCTTCCTCTTCTCGAGGCCATGTCCAATGAAACGATCGATCTTTCTTGTTTTTACCGCCGCGACCGCGTCGATCTTTTCGCAGCCAGCATTGGCGCAGCGCGCTGTGTACGACGCACTCGTCTCGACCCATGCCGGAGCCAATGGCGTCCCGGTGGCACTGGTGCATCGCGTGATCGTGCGCGAGAGCCGTTATCAGCCTCACTTGATCGGCCGAGGCGGCACCATTGGACTGATGCAGATCAAGCTCGCGACCGCGCGCGGGCTTGGTTATACCGGAACCGCTGAGGGGCTGCGCGATCCCAATACCAATCTGACCTATGGCGTGAAATATCTTGCCGGGGCATATCGCCTTGCGCACGGAGACGACAATCGCGCCGTGCACTATTATGCCAGCGGATATTATTACGCCGCCAAGCGCCAGCGGGTTCAGCGCGCGGCATTCCAGCCAGTGCAGACGTCGGGGACGTTCGGACCGGCGGTCGCTTTGCCGCCCTTGTCGCCGGCCAATGCCCGCGCGCAGCAGGTTCCATGGCGTTAGCCGGTCAATGCCGGGCCAAAGGCGCGTTGACACCTCCCTGCATCGGCCTACATTAGCCTCGTTCCGAGGGGAGCTCCGACGAGGAGCTGAGATACCGCAAGCCCAGACGGTTGTTCGTGTCTGGGACCGCGGTGACCCTTTGAACCTGATCCGGGTCATGCCGGCGAAGGGACAGGGATGTACCAAGGTTCGAAGCTACCGCGGGGGGATTCCCCCGTTTCCGTCATCGGCGCTGGCATTGCCGGCGCCTGGCAAGCGCTGCTGTTCGCCCAGGCCGGGCATTGCGTCACGCTGCATGAGCGCAGCGACCAGGCGATGATGCTTTCCACCAGCCATTGGGCCGGCGGCATGCTCGCCCCCTATTGCGAGGCTGAGGCATCCGAACCCGTGATTGGCCGGCTCGGCCTGCGCGCGCTAGATCTATGGCGCCGGGAATTGCCGGAGACCCCCTTCAACGGGTCGCTCGTGGTGGCGCACAGCCGCGACCGCACAGACTTCGAACGCTTCGCTCGCCTGACCTCAGGACATCGACGTCTCGACGCGCCCGCGCTCGCCGAACTCGAGCCGTCGCTCGAGGGCCGCTTCCGTGACGCGCTGTTCTTTGCCGCCGAAGGCCATGTCGAGCCCCGCCGCGTGCTGCCAAAGCTGCACGAGCGCATTGTCGCCGCCGGCGGCACCATCAAGTTCAACAGTGAACTTCGCGCGGCCGATCGCGACGGAATTGAAGGCATCGTGATCGATTGTCGGGGCCTCTGCGCACGCGACGAGCAGCCAGAGCTGCGCGGCGTCAAGGGCGAATTGATCCTGATCGAAACCAATGAGGTCCAGCTCGCGCGCCCGGTCCGCCTGATCCATCCGCGCTGGCCGCTGTACGTCATCCCCCGCGAGGACAATCTTTTCATGCTGGGCGCCACCTCGATCGAGGCCGAGGACACCGGCGTCAGCGTGCGCTCGGCGCTGGAACTGCTGGGCGCCGCCTATGCCGTACATCCGGCGTTCGCCGAGGCCCGCATTGTCGAATTCGGCTCCGGTCTGCGTCCGGCTTTCCCGCACAATCTTCCGCGCATTGCGATCGACGACAATCGGATCGCGGTGAACGGACTTTATCGCCATGGCTTCCTGCTTGCGCCGGCGCTGGCGGAATTGACGCTGGCCTATGTTCAGTGCGGCCGCATCGACAATGAGGTGATGCAATGCGCGTAATCGTCAACGGCGAGCAGCGCGAGATTTCGTCTGCGAGCGTCGACGCGCTGCTCGGCGAACTCGAATATGAGGGCACGCATTTTGCGATTGCGCTGAACTACGACGTGCTGCCCCGCAGCGCGTGGGCGCAGACGCCGCTCAAAAACGGTGACGAGATCGAGATCATCACGCCGCGGCAAGGAGGATAACGTCATGCGCGCGGATCAACATGACGCGTTTTTGCCCAGCGTGCGGAGAACGCCATGCTGAAATTCTACGGCCGCGAATTCAATTCTCGCCTTCTGATCGGCAGCGCGCTGTATCCGTCGCCCGCGATCATGCAGTCGGCGATTCGCGCGTCCGGCGCCGAGATCGTGACGGTCTCGCTGCGACGAGAAGCCGCCGGCGGCAAGACCGGCGATGCGTTCTGGTCGCTGATCCGAGAGCTTGACGTCACAGTGCTGCCAAACACTGCCGGGTGCCGCAGCGTGCGCGAAGCCGTCACCACAGCGAAGCTCGCGCGCGAACTGTTCGGAACATCATGGATCAAGCTCGAGGTGATCGCCGACAATGACACGCTGCAGCCTGACGTGGTCGGCCTGGTCGAGGCTGCCGCCGCGCTGATCAAGGACGGCTTCGAAGTATTCCCCTACTGCACGGAAGATCTCAGCGTCGCGATGCGGCTGGTCGACGCGGGCTGCCAGGTGGTGATGCCATGGGCCGCCCCTATCGGCAGTGCCAAGGGCATCATCAACCGGGACGCGCTGAAATTGCTGCGCGACCGCCTGCCCGGGATCGCGCTGGTGGTCGATGCCGGTCTGGGCGCGCCCAGCCACGCGGCGGAAGCGCTCGAGCTTGGCTACGATGCCGTGCTGCTGAACACGGCCATCGCAAAGGCTGCCGACCCGGTCGCGATGGCCACAGCGTTTCGCCTAGGTGTGGAGGCCGGCCGCGCGGCCTATGACGCCGGCCTGATGGAAGCGCGCGACTTCGCCTCCCCTTCAACCCCTGTCGTTGGGACCCCGTTCTGGCATGCCGTATCCTGATCGCTTTTATCCTGTCGTCGATAGCGTCGCCTGGGTCGCGCGCCTGGCATTGCTCGGCGTTGGCACGGTGCAACTGCGTGCGAAGGGTCTCGACGATTCGGAAGCGCTGCAGATCGTCAGCGACGCGCTTGCGGTCATCAAGGGGACCGATACCAAACTCGTGGTCAATGATTACTGGCGCGCGGCCATCATAGCCGGGGCAAAGCATCTTCATCTTGGCCAGGAAGATCTGGCGGAGGCCGACCTGAAGGCGATCCGCGATACCGGCCTGACGCTCGGGATTTCCACCCATGATGACGCCGAGCTTGAAACCGCGTTGCGCGCTGCTCCCGATTACATCGCGCTGGGCCCGATTTTTCCGACCACGCTGAAGTCAATGCGGTTCGCCCCCCAGGGAATCGCCAAGCTCACCGAATGGAAGCGCCGGATCGGAAATATCCCGCTGGTCGCGATCGGCGGCATCAAGCTTGAACAGGCGGGTGAGATATTCGCCGCCGGCGCTGACAGCATTGCCGTCGTCAGTGACGTCACCCAAAACGCTGAGCCCGACGCGCGGGTGCGCGCCTGGCTGCAAGATCAACCGGAAGCTGCCTGATTAAATGCGACCCACAAGGAGGACCCCATGAACATTCGCTCCAACCCCGACACGACGCTTCCCGCCGTCACCACCGGTCCGCTGCCGTCGTCGCGCAAGATCTTTGTCACTCCCGATGAAGCGGCCGACGTGCGCGTGCCGTTGCGCGAAATCATGCTGAGCGAGGGGGCCGGCGAGCCGAACCTCCCGGTGTACGATACCTCGGGCCCTTACACCGATCCTGACGTCGTGATTGACGTAAACGCAGGGCTGCCGCGCAACCGCACGGCCTGGGTCAAAGAACGAGGCGGCGTCGAGGAATATGAGGGACGCGCGGTAAAGCCGGTCGACAACGGCAATGTCTCGGCCGACAAGGCTGCCAAGGCGTTCACGGCCTTTCATCGACCGCTCCGCGGGCTCGATGGTCGCAAGATCACGCAACTGGAATTCGCGCGCGCGGGGATCATCACCAAGGAAATGATCTACGTCGCCACTCGCGAGAATCTCGGCCGCAAGCAGCAACTCGAACGCGCGGAGGCAGCGCTGGCCGATGGCGAAAGCTTTGGCGCGTCCGTGCCGCCGTTCATCACGCCGGAATTCGTGCGGTCTGAAATCGCAAGGGGACGTGCGATCATCCCGTGCAATATAAATCACGGCGAACTGGAGCCGATGATCATCGGCCGCAACTTCCTGACCAAGATCAATGCCAATATCGGCAACTCCGCGGTGACCTCCTCGGTTGAGGAAGAGGTCGACAAGATGGTGTGGGCGATCCGCTGGGGCGCCGACACCGTGATGGACCTTTCCACCGGCCGTAACATTCACACCACCCGGGAATGGATCCTGCGCAACGCGCCGATCCCGATCGGCACCGTGCCCATCTATCAGGCGCTGGAAAAGGTCAATGGCGATCCGGTCAAGCTGGATTGGGAAGTCTACAAGGACACGCTGATCGAACAGTGCGAACAGGGCGTCGATTACTTCACCATCCACGCGGGCGTGAGGCTGCCGTATATCCATCTCACCGCCAATCGCGTTACCGGGATCGTCTCGCGTGGCGGCTCAATCATGGCGAAGTGGTGCCTGGCGCATCACAAGGAGAGCTTCCTCTATACGCGCTTCGAGGAGATCTGCGATCTCATGCGCAAATACGACGTGTCGTTCTCGCTCGGTGACGGGCTGCGCCCCGGCTCGATCGCGGACGCCAATGACCCCGCCCAATTTGCCGAACTCGAGACCCTTGGCGAGCTGACCAAGATCGCATGGGACAAGGGTTGCCAGGTGATGATCGAAGGCCCCGGCCACGTGCCGATGCACAAGATCAAGATCAACATGGACAAGCAGCTTCAGGAATGCGGCGAGGCGCCGTTCTATACGCTGGGGCCGCTGACCACGGACATCGCGCCAGGCTATGACCACATCACTTCCGGGATCGGCGCCGCCATGATCGGCTGGTTCGGCTGCGCGATGCTTTGTTATGTGACGCCAAAGGAGCATCTCGGTCTGCCCGACCGCAACGACGTCAAGGTCGGCGTCATCACCTACAAGATCGCGGCGCACGCCTCCGATCTGGCCAAGGGCCATCCCGCCGCGCAACTGCGCGACGACGCGCTCTCACGTGCCCGTTTCGACTTCCGCTGGATGGATCAGTTCAACCTCGGGCTCGATCCGGACACCGCGAAGCTCTATCATGACGAGACGTTGCCGAAGGAAGCGCACAAGGTGGCGCATTTCTGCTCGATGTGCGGGCCGAAGTTCTGCTCGATGAAGATCACGCAGGACGTTCGCGACTACGCCGCCACCCTGAACGATCCGGCGAGCGTCGGCCTCAACATCAACGGCACCATCGAGGACGGCATGGCGCAGATGAGCGCCAAGTTCAAGGAGATGGGCGCGGAGGTGTATCTGGATGCGGAGAAGGTGAAGGAGAGCAATCGCGTGTTGTGAGGTCTGTGGCTCGTGGAGAGAAGCGCGCCAAACGTAGGGCGCATTAGCGCAGCCTAATCCGCCAGATAATTATTTGCGGGGAATGGTGGGTTGCGCCGGAGCACTGTCATCGGGCCGCGCGTTGCGCGGTCCCGTCGGGCTAACCGAGCCTGCGAAACCCAGCCCTCGCCCCTACCTCAACGTAATCGCCAAGCCGCTGAGGTCGACGTTCGCCATCAGCCCCACCTGACGGCCGGATAATTCGAGCACTGCGCCCTTCTGGTTGGTCAGCACGATCGCGCGCGCGCCGCCGCCGACCGCAAGGCCCGCGCCGGCCGCGCCATAAACCCCGGCGACATCAGATGGGCTGTTGATGTTGCTGACGCGGCCGCGCAGCACCGTCTTTGATCCGCCGAACACAAGCCCGTAGTCCAGGCCGCCGGCGGATAGCGGATAGTTCCTACCGTGGAAATTCAGTGTGCCGCCGCCGCCCGAGCCGCCGATGATCCATCCCGCTTTGTAAATCGTGAGCGAGACCGTACCGCTGTCGGCGTAGGACGCTGACGAGAACGGGGCGCCCGCGAATGCGGCCAATGCGACCAGTGCGGTACGAACGGCAGATGACATCTTCATCGGTACGATTCCCCCGGAGAGTTGTGAGCAGGCGTTGCGACGCAGATCGAATCGCGCTCGCGAGTGTAGCCTACGAGCTGGAACGGCAAAGCACATTCGCAACTTTTTGAATGGGGAAGCTGACCGTCACCTTTGCTTCATTAGGACGTCGCGCGCGGTAGACAACTCCAGAAACTGCTGCGCGCTGCCGCCGGTGTCCGGATGCGCGCGCTTGGCGGCGCGTTTCCAGGCGCGGTGGATCTCGGCGCCCGAAAGAGGCCGGCCGAGTGGCAGCTCCAGCAGTTCGCGGTAGCGCTCCGCAGGGCTTACAACTTTCTCAGGGTTCGCGCGCTTGCCGAATTGGGGCGTTGTGAGCGAATGCAGGACCTCGCGGATGACCCTGAGCCGGCGCCGCGCGGCGTCCTCAATGCTTTGATCCGCATCTGGCGCGCAAGCGCTGCGCAGGATGGGGAGCGCCTGCGTGGCGGCCCGGCGCAGCGTTATCTCGTCGCATGCGTTGGCGATGGCGGCGGCAAGGCGCGCGGCCTCCTGATAGTCAGGCGTCGCCGCCGACCATATCCGCTCGAGACCGAGTTTCCATTCCGAAAGCTGTCTGTCCATGGCGCGATACCGGGCAAAATGAATACAACGAGACGGGTAAAGCTTTCCGTTTCCGCACGCGCAATTTTGAATTAATTTGCGTCCAACGCGTCAAAATCGAAGGTAAGTCCATGCCCCTTCTCCAGAACCACATCGCGGTTGTCACCGGCGCGGGCTCGGGCATCGGACGCGCGATTGCCCTGGGCTACGCGCGCGAGAGCGCAAGCGTCGTGCTGCTCGACATCAACGAGAAGACGGCGGCCGAAGCGGCTGAAGAGATCCGCGGCGCTGGCGGAAAAGCGCAAAGCTTTGCGCTTGATGTGACGCGGCGCGAGGACTGCATCGCCATTGCGAAACAAGTGGCTGAGAAGATCGGACGCGTCTCTATCCTGGTCAACAATGCCGGCATCAACCGTCGCAACGCCTTCACGGCCGATCCCGAAGCGGTCCTGAAAGACTGGCAAGACATCATCGCGATCAACCTGAACGGCACCTTCAACGTCACGCATGCGTTTCTGGAACCGTTGCTCGCGAGCAAAGGACGCATCGTCAATATCGGCTCGATCCAGTCGTTTGTTCATGTGCGAACGCCGAACTCGACAGCGTATACCAGTTCGAAGCACGGCGTGCTCGGATTCACCCGCGCGCTCGCCGCCGAGCTCGGCAAGCACGGCGTTCGCGTCAACGCGATCGGTCCAGGGCTAATTGAAACGCCGCTGAACGCCAGCGTCCGCGCCAACGACCCGGGGCTGGTGAAGATCTTCATCGATCACACTCCGCTAGGCCGCGCCGGAAAGCCGGAAGATATCGTCGGGCCGGCGATTTTCCTGGCATCCGATCTCTCGAGCTACGTGACCGGATCGATCGTGATGGCGGACGGCGGCTACCGGTCGATTTGAGGCGCGATCAAAATGTCCAACGCCCCGCATTTCGACATTGATGTATCCACGTTCTGGGCCGATCCCTATCCGGATTTCGCGAAGATGCGGAAAAACGCGCCGATCGCGTTCGTGCCGCAGTTCGGCTCCACCGTCTTTACCCGGCGCGACGACATCTTCTCGCAGGAAAAACGCATCGACGTGTTCTCGTCGCATCAGCCGGCCGGACTGATGAATACGTTGATGGGCCACAACATGATGCGCAAGGACGGCGAGGCTCATATGACCGAGCGCACCGCCATGTTTCCATCGGTGTCGCCGCGCACCGTGCGTGACACCTGGAGACGGCAGTTCCAGGCCCATGCCGATCGCATTCTCGATGAGCTCTCACCTGTCGGCCGCGCCGATCTCTGCAAAGCCTTCGCATTGCCGTTGTCGGCCGAATGCCTGAAGGACATCACTGGTTTGACCAACATGCGTTACCAGGACATGGACGCATGGTCGCAAGCGATGATCGATGGGATCGCCAATTACGGCGGCAACAAGGAAGTCGAGGCGCGCTGCCACGCCGCTACAACCGGGATCGACGCCGCGATCGACGACATGGTCCCGGTTCTGACCAGGCATCCGAACCAATCGATCCTGAGCGTGTTGTTGGCGGCCGGCCAGCCGATGGAGAGCGTGCGCGCCAACGTCAAGCTCGCGATATCCGGCGGACAGAACGAACCGCGCGACGCGATCTCCGGCACCATTTGGGCGTTGCTAACCCATCCCGATCAGCTCGCGCTGGTGCGCGAGCAAAGAGCAAAATGGATCGACGTATTCGAGGAATATGCGCGCTGGATCGCGCCGATCGGAATGTCACCGCGGCGGGTGGCAAAGCGCTGGTCCTATGGCGGAGTCGATTTCGAGCCGGAGGATCGGGTGTTCTTTATGTTCGGCTCAGCCAATCGCGATGAGAGCTGTTTCGAAAATCCGGAGCTGTTCGATATCACGCGCGATACCCAAAAGAGCATCGCGTTCGGCGCCGGCCCGCATTACTGCGCCGGTGCTTTCGCCTCGCGCGCGATGGTGGCCGACGTGGCGCTGCCGAGCATCTTTGCGCGGTTGAAAGATTTGCGGCTCGACCATAGCCAGCCGGTGAAGATCGGCGGTTGGGCATTCCGAGGCCTGCTGAATCTGCCTGCCGCGTGGGACGTCAGCTAGACCATCGTGGCCTTGTGGTTCGAGCCCGCGGCTTTGCCGCTTCTCACCATCAGGAAGCTAGACGCGCGGCCCTCACCCGAATCTCAGCTTCGATCGCTCCCTCGCCTTTTCGGCTTCAATCTCGCGGTCTCGTGCGGGCGCATGCGTGTGCAGCGAGGCTAGCAGCCGTCGGGCTGAAGCCGTCACTTCCGCCACCGCCCGGTCGAACGCCTCCGCGTTCGACTGCGAAGGCTTGTTGAAACCCGAGAGCTTGCGCACGAACTGCAGCGCCGAGGCATGGATTTCATCCTCCGTTGCGGGCGGTTCGAAATTGAATAATGTTTTTATGTTGCGGCACATCGTTTGTCCTTCCAACTCCTGGTTCAAATACCCTTCACCGACCATTTTGACACAGCCCATTTTGTCATAGAATAGGGTCGATGTTTCGACCCGGTAGGGCCGCGTACTCGCAACACGAGTTTCCAGATGTCGCATGTCACCTATAAAATCGTTCAGCATGATGGCGGTTGGGCCTACACCGTCGATGGCGTATTTTCCGAAGCCTTCGCCAGTCACGCAGCGGCCCTTACGGCTGCAAGGCGCGCGGCCGCCGAGCAGCGCGTGCCCGGGCGGACCGAGGCCATCGAATACGAGACTGCTGACGGCAAGTG
>NZ_DATEPI010000119.1:0-4955 GCF_035273305.1 Bradyrhizobium sp.
GCTGGTTGATTATCCGCGCGCCCGCAGCAGGCGGCCTTTTTCCCTGCTCCAGTCGCGCTTCTTTTCGCTTTCGCGTTTGTCGTGCAGCTTCTTACCCTTTGCCACAGCCAGCAATAGCTTGGCGCGGCCGCGCTCGTTGAAGTACAGCTTCAACGGTATCAACGTCATGCCCTCGCGCTCGACCGCGCCCATCAACTTGTTGATCTGCTTCTTGTGCAGCAACAGCTTGCGCGGCCGCTTCGGTTCATGATTGAAACGATTGGCCTGCAGATATTCCGGAATGTTGGCGTTGATCAGCCAGATCTCGCCGTCCTTGGAATCCGCATAGGATTCCGCGATGGTGGTCTTGCCGTTACGGATCGACTTCACCTCGGTGCCGGTCAGCGCGATTCCGGCCTCGACCGTATCCTCGATTGCATAGTTGAACCGGGCCTTGCGGTTCTCCGCGACCACCTTGATCGCGCGCTCGTTTTTTTCGGCCATGGTCAGCAATGTCTCAGGAAGACGCCAGCCATAGCACCGAGGTATTGGGCATGCACGTCAAGACTTTTTGAGCAGATCGCGGATCTCGACCAGCAACTCTTCCTGTCGGGTAAGTTTTGGCGGCGCGGGCGCCGTCTCATCCTTCCGCTTGAGCTGGTTTATGAGTCGAATGACCAGAAACAGCACGAATGCGATAATGATGAAGTTCAAGGTGAGCGTGAGGAAATTACCCCAGGCCAACACAGCACCCTGCTTTTTTGCATCGGCGAGGTTGCCGGCCGTGACAGCTTTCGACAGCGGCGTGAAATAATTCGAGAAGTCGAGACCGCCGGTGATCGCGCCGATAATCGGCATAATGATGTCGCCGACCAGCGAGGTGACGATGCTACCGAACGCAGCGCCGATGATAACGCCGACGGCGAGATCGACGACGTTGCCCTTCATCGCGAATTCGCGGAATTCCTTGAGCATTCGCGAGCTCCTGTGTTTGATGTCGCTTACCAAACGGCTGATCGATCCGAGAAAGACTTAATTGATCAGGCCCGCATGCACCATGGCGCTGCGCACGGCCGCACGAGTAGGCTCTGTTACCGGCACCATCGGCAGCCGCAGCTTCTCATCCATCTTGCCGAGCAGCGATAACGCGTATTTCACCGGCGCGGGATTGGATTCGATGAACAGGTTCATGTGCAACGGCATCAGTTTGTCGTGGAGCGCTAGCGCGGTCTTGAAATCACCTTTCTGCCAGGCGAGCTGAAATTCCGAGCACAGTCGCGGCGCCACGTTGGAAGTAACGGAGATGCAACCGTGACCGCCATGCGCCATGTAACCAAGGATCGTCGCGTCCTCGCCGGACAGCTGGTTGAAGTCCTCGCCCATTTTGGCGCGCTGCTGCGAAACCCGAACCATGCTGGCGGTCGCATCCTTCACGCCGGCGATGTTCTTCAGTTCGAACAACCGGGCCATGGTGTCCACACTCATGTCGATCACCGAGCGCGGCGGAATATTGTAGATGAGGATTGGGATGCCGATGGCGTCGTTGATCGCCTTGAAATGCTGGTACATGCCCTCCTGGGTAGGCTTGTTGTAATAGGGCGTCACCACGAGCACGGCGTTGGCGCCGGCCTGCTCGGCATGCTGCGCAAGCTCGATCGCTTCCTTTGTGGAATTTGAGCCAGCGCCGGCGATCACGGGAACACGCCCCTTTGCCTCGTCGATGCACCATTCGACCACGCGCTTATGCTCGTCGTGGCTCACGGTGGGGCTTTCGCCTGTCGTGCCGACCGGCACCAGTCCATGGGTGCCCTCGGCGATTTGCCAATTTACCAACGCCCGGAAAGCGGCTTCATCGAGCGACCCGTTTTTGAATGGCGTTACCAAGGCGGTGAATGACCCCCGGAAATTCGTCTTGGCTGCCATGGAATTTCTCCGAACGCGCGTTCTCGCGGCTTCACTCTTTTGCGACCTGATTCATATCGGGTCTGACGATCAGGCGAAAGGGCCGCGGCACTGAACTTGAGGCCTCGGCCGGGCCGGCCGTGATTTTGCCGCGGTGCTGGCGCAGACAGCCCATCACCCAATTTTTTAGTATTTTGTCCGCATATTCAATCAAATAGACCTGCTGCTCAGTCCATAATGATTTCTCACCAGGGAACGCCGTGATCTCAGCCAGCCGCTCAGCCGCCTTTCGATCGACGGCATTCGCGACCGGCTTGGCGCTGGGCGCAGCGTTTTTGGCATTCTCGGCAGACGCCTGGGCCAAACAAGCCGTTCCATTGCCCAAGCCGCGGCCAAGCGGGCGCAGCACCGCGCCGCATGCGTCGGCCGCACCTCCTTCCAAAACGACTACCGCGGCGGGCACCGTGGTGATGCGGGCAGCGACTCCGGTCAAATTTGAAGCGCCCGCGGCGAGCGTCCCTGCCCGGCCTGCCCTGTTAACCCCCGCACCCCGCCAGCATGCGGCCTTGCCGCCCATTCGCAAGGTATCGCCGCAGGCCGCGGTCGCCGCGACCTCCTCGACCTCGCAGGCCGATGCCGAAGCGGTCGCAAACGTCATCGAACTGGTGCGCAAGCACAACGCCGCTGGCGCGACCCAGGCCGAAGCCGCCATCGGCGATCCGGTCGCGCGCAAGCTTGCCGAATGGATCATCTTGCGCAGCGATGATAATGGCGCGCCGTTCGAGCGCTATCGCGCCTTCGTATCGGCCAATCCGAGCTGGCCGTCGCAAACTTTTTTGCGCCGGCGCATCGAAGCGGCGTTGTGGGATGATCGCAGAGACGATGCCACGGTGTGGAGCTGGTTCCAGAACGAATCCCCGCTATCAGCAAAAGGCAAGTTCGCGCTGGCGCGAGTCATGCTCGCGCGCGGCGACCGGCTCAATGCGGAGCGGCTGGTGCGCGACGCCTGGCGCAACGACTCCATGTCCGAGGACACGGAAAATAACGCGCTCGCCCTGTTTGGCGCGCTTGTCACGCCGGGCGACCAAAAAGCCCGGATGGACTTGCTGCTTTACGGCAGCGAGCACGAGGCTGCGCTGCGCGCTGCGAAACGGCTGGGCGCCGCTCAGGTTGCGCTCGCGAAGGCACGCATCGCGGTATATCGAAAGGCCGCCAACAGCAGAGCGCTCCTGGAGGCCGTTCCGCGCGAACTCCATGGCGAGGCCGGCTATCTCTTCAGCAAAATCCAGGTGCTTCGCCGCGAAGAGAAGTTCGCGGAGGCAGCCCAACTGATGCTCAGCGCGCCAAAGGAAGCCGCGCGCCTCTATAACGTCGATGAGTGGTGGATCGAGCGACGCTTGCTGGCGCGCAAGATGATCGACATCGGCGAGAATCGTACCGCCTACCTGATCGCCCGCGATGCTGCGCTGCCGACGCGCGACATCTACAAGACGGAACAGGAATTCACCGCCGGTTGGATCGCACTGCGTTTTCTCGGCGACCCGGCGACTGCCGCGCATCATTTTGCGCGCATCGGCATCGGCAGCGTCAACCCGACCACGCTCGCGCGCGCCGGTTACTGGCAAGGCCGCGCGGCTGAAGCGGCGGGCCGCATCCAGGAGGCGCGCACGGCCTATTCGGCGGCGGCGACCCAATCGACGAGCTATTATGGGCAACTGGCGAGGGCCAAACTCGGGCTGCCTCAGATCGAACTGAACGGAGCTCCTGGCGGGCGCGTCCGCGGCATCGAAAGGCTGGAGATCGTCCGGGCGGCGCAGTTGCTGTACGATCTGGACGAGCGCGAACTCGCCGTCCCTATTTTCGCGGACATGGGCGAGAACGGCGACCCCGACGCGTTGGTCGGCCTAGGCGAAGTAGCCTCGCGCCACGGCGATGCCCGCAGCATGCTGCTGCTCGGCAAGGCCGCGCTTAATCGCGGACTGCCGTTCGATTTTTACGCGTATCCCGTAACGGGGATCCCGCCGTTCAGGTCGATCGGTCCAGAAGTAGAGCCGAGCATCGTCTATGCTATCGCGCGCCAGGAAAGCGCTTTCAATCCTTCAGTGGTGTCACCGGCTCAAGCCTACGGGCTGATGCAGGTAACGCCGGATGCCGGTCGGTACGTGTGCAAGAAATACGGGGCCAACTTCGACCTCGTGCGGATGAAGAGCGATCCGGTCTACAACGCGGCACTCGGCGCCGCCGAACTCGGTGGCCTGATCGAGGACTATCGTGGCTCCTACATCATGACATTTGCCGCGTACAATGCCGGGCGCGGCAGTGTCAAAAAATGGATCGAGCGGTACGGCGATCCGCGCGACCCCAAGATCGACGCGGTCGACTGGGTCGAGCTCATCCCGTTCTCTGAGACCCGCAACTATGTGCAGCGGATCATGGAGAACTTGCAGGTCTACCGCGCCCGCTTCGGCGGCGGATCGCGGCTGCAGATCGAAGCCGATCTCCACCGTGGTTCGGTGATCGAATAGACTGCAGTGCCGAGGTAAGCGTCGATCAAATCTGGATTGTGCAGGGCGAGCCTGAGCCGTTCCAGCGCGGGTGCCGGCTTAGCCGTTCAGTGGCGTGCACCAAAGGCCCGGAGCTGCGAATTCCTATCGGGTGCGCGGCGGATGGGGTTGTCTCGGCGGCGGCGGTATTCGGTCGCGCGCCGGCGCTTGGGTCCCTCGATTTGCTGCAAAAGCTCGAGCCAGACTTCCAGGAGGGCCGCGCGCCGCTTGCGGGCTCTCGCCGATGTCTTTCCCGGATGTTCAAGCCCAGTTTTCATCGGCCGCCAGAATAGCCCATGATGGTTGAAAATTGGTTGCCGACGTGGCGCGTGAGCGGGCCGCGCTGCTGCGCTCAGCCATCTCGGCTCGATCGGACCGAATCGAGCTCCTGGTTGGCACGTTAGCGGCCTGAGCGACGTCACGCGCGGGCATCAGCTCACAAAGGAAGAGCCCCGGCAGTTGCCTGCCGGGGCTCTTGTCAGATCGTAGTCAGACGAACCGAATTACCAGTTGCGCTGAGCGCGGAGGAGC
>NZ_DATEPI010000120.1:0-4538 GCF_035273305.1 Bradyrhizobium sp.
AAAATGTTTGTGCCGATCGTTTGGTTGATCGAAAGATGAAGCGAGCGCTCGACGTCGCGACCTGCGCGTTGTTCGTTGCGCTTTTCTGGCCGGTGCTTTTGGCGATCATCGTCGCGATCAAGCTTCACAGTCCGGGCAAGGCGATCTTCGCTCAGCCTCGCGTCGGACAAAACGGCCGCCTTTTTACATGCTACAAATTGCGCACCATGTATTCGGGCACGGCCAACCTCCCGACGCACCAGGTACAAGCATCGGCCGTGACTTCCCTCGGCGAGATTCTCCGGCGATTCAAGATCGACGAGCTTCCGCAGCTATGGAATGTGCTGCTCGGAGATATGAGCCTGGTCGGACCCAGGCCTTGCTTGCCGTCGCAGACCGAATTGGTCGAGGCGCGGAAGCGATTGGGTGTCTTTGCCGTACGGCCTGGCATCACCGGGTTGGCGCAGGTCAGCGGCGTCGATATGTCGGATGCCAATCGGCTCGCCGAAATCGATGCGCAATATGTTCGCACCCAAAACTTTGTTGGAGACCTGAGGCTGGTCTGGGCCACCTTGCGAGGGCAGGGGGTTGGAGTCGATCAGGTTGTCCGTAGCGGCAATACGTAACCGTCGCGATCAATACAACGCCCCCGCTGACGGCGAACGAACGTCCCCACCTTCATTCTTCGACGCCGCCGGTTCGAGACGCTTCCTTTCCCGCTCTCTCATGAACTCGTCGTATTTGGCGGTGCCAGGCCGGGGCGGCGCGTCGGCCGGCAAGCCTCCCGCCCATTGAGGAACATAGTCGCCGATCCCGTCGGCGAGCTTCTCGTTGATGGTGCCGCAGGCGCTGAGGCTCAGCGCGAAGAGCGCAAACGCCGAGAGCAGTGCAAGGCGAAGAGGGGTTGGCGGCATCGCAATGTCGCAAGCTGTTCAATCGGGAGCACACAAATGGGAGATGTCTCTACCGCGAAAGAGACAACAGTGAGTTCTCCATTGTAGGTATTATAATACAGCGGGTGGTTTATCACCAGCAATTCCATCTTTTCAGCCCGGCCCGCCGTCGATCGGACAGAATTCGCCGATGTGCGAGATTGACATCCTCGCGCGGTTCAGACGCCATGCCGCGCCATACAGGGCCGAACAATCCGGCTAACATCAGCCAAGGGCCGGGGACACGGTTCGAGGCACGAAATCGATCAGGGAGAGCGTTCATGTTGGTTCGTACTAAGCTGTTGTCGCTGGCTGCGGCCGGTCTCGCGATCGCCAGCGCCGCAGCGGCAGCGCAAGCGCAGGAGACCGTCAAGATCGGGTTGATCCTGCCAATGACCGGCGGGCAGGCCTCGACCGGCAAGCAGATCGACAATGCGGTCAAGCTTTACATGCAGCAGAACGGCGACACCGTGGCCGGCAAGAAGATCCAGGTCATTCTCAAGGATGACGCGGCGGTCCCGGACAACACGAAGCGGCTGGCCCAGGAGCTCATCGTCAACGACAAGGTCAATTTCATCGCCGGCTTCGGCGTCACGCCGGCGGCATTGGCCGCCGCGCCTCTGGCGACGCAAGGCAAGATCCCGGAAATTGTGATGGCGGCGGGTACCTCCATCATTACCGAGCGGTCGCCCTACATCGTTCGGACCAGCTTCACGCTGGCGCAGTCCTCGACCATCATCGGTGATTGGGCCGTCAAGAATGGCATCAAGAAAGTCGCGACGCTGACCTCGGACTACGCTCCCGGCAACGACGCGCTGAACTTCTTCAAGGAGCATTTCACCGCGGGCGGCGGCCAGATTGTCGAAGAGGTCAAGGTACCCTTGGCTAATCCCGATTTCGCGCCATTCCTGCAGCGAATGAAGGACGCAAAACCAGACGCCATGTTCGTGTTCGTGCCAGCGGGCCAGGGCGGCAACTTCATGAAGCAATATGCCGAACGCGGCCTCGATAAGTCCGGCATCAAGGTAATCGGCCCCGGCGACGTCATGGACGACGATCTGCTCGACGGCATGGGAGATGCGGCGCTCGGCACCGTCACAGCGCATTTATATTCCGCGGCCCATCCCTCAGCGATGAACAAGGCGTTTGTCGCCGCCTATAAAAAGGCGTTCAACTCCCGTCCCGGTTTCATGGCCGTCAGCGGCTATGACGGCATTCACCTGATCTACGCGGCGCTGAAAAAAACCGGCGGCAAGACCGACGGCGACGCTCTCGTCGAGGCCATGAAAGGGATGAAATGGGAAAGCCCGCGCGGTCCGATCTCGATTGATCCGGAAACGCGCGACATCGTGCAGAACATCTACATCCGTAAAGTGGAAAAGGTCGATGGCGAACTCTATAACGTCGAATTCCAGACGTTCGAGGCCGTCAAGGACCCAGGCAAGACGAAAAAGTGAGATCGACGCGGAGAGGCGGGCCTCATTTTGAGGAGCCCGCCGCTCGGCCGGCGTCTCGAGGGATGGGGCTGGCGTCGAGCGAAGCCCGCGTGTTTCGAGACGCGGCGGCGACACCGCTCCTCATCAGCATGAGGGCTTTCAGCGAATGACCACGCTGTTCACCATCCTGTTCGATGGCGTCGCCTACGGCATGCTGCTGTTCGTGCTCGCCTGCGGGCTGGCTGTTACCCTGGGGCTGATGAATTTCGTCAATCTCGCGCATGGTGCGTTCGCGATGGCGGGCGGTTACGTGTGTGCGGTACTGGTTAATCAGGCCGGTTGGCCGTTCTTCGCTGGTTTACCGTTGGCCTTCGCAGCCAGTGCGGTCATTGGCGCGGTGCTGGAGCGTTTGCTCTATCGGCACCTTTACGCCCGCAGTCACCTTGATCAGGTGCTGTTCACCGTCGGTCTCGTGTTCATGTCGGTGGCCGCGGTCGATTACATCATGGGATCGTCGAGGGTGTTCATCAAGATTCCGGAAGCGCTCGAAGGCCAAATCGATTTCTTCGGCGTCGGCATCGGCCGCTACCGGCTGATGATCATCGTGATCTGCGGGCTGCTCACCGTGGCGCTGCAACTCGTGTTGGCGCGAACCCGCTTCGGCAGCCGATTGCGGGCGGCGGTGGATGATCCGCGCGCCGCCAGCGGCCTCGGCATCAACGTGCCACAGGTGTTCGCATTCACTTTCGCGTTCGGTTGCGGGCTCGCCGGCCTTGGCGGCGCGCTGAGCGCGGAAATTCTGGGACTGGATCCATATTTCCCGCTCAAGTTCATGATCTACTTTCTGATCGTGGTGACCGTCGGGGGCTCATCCAGCATCACCGGTCCGTTTCTGGCTTCGCTTCTGCTTGGCATCGGGGACGTGGCCGGCAAATACTATGTGCCGAAGCTCGGGCCCTTCGTGATCTACACCATCATGATCGTGATCCTGATCTGGCGGCCAAACGGCCTGTTTGGCCGTACTGCCGCGCGTTGAGCACGGCAATGAGAACGCCAGCCGATGTCGGACATAACGCCAGGCAGCACGCGCGCTGGCGCGCAGCCGAGATCGTGTTCTGGGTTCTGGCGCTTTCCTGCGCCTTCCTGTTTCCCTCTCGATACCTGATCATGACGGATGTTGTCCGGCTGGCGTTGTTTGCCCTCTCGCTGGACCTGATCCTCGGCTACGCCGGGATTGTTTCGCTTGGCCATGCGGCGTTCTTTGGCGTGGGCGCCTATTCCGCCGGGTTGATGGCTCTGCACGGGCTTGTCACCGAACCTGTCGTCGCGCTGGTTTTGGCGGGCCTCGCCGCCACGGTGCTTGGTTTTGTCACCAGTTTTCTGGTGATCAGGGGCGTCGACCTCACTCGGCTGATGGTGACGCTCGGCATTGCGTTGCTGCTGGAAGCGTTGGCGGAGCGATTTTCTAACCTCACCGGCGGCACCGATGGGCTGCAGGGCATTGAGATGCAGCCCATCCTCGGCCTGTTCACCTTCGACATGTTTGGCAAGGTCGGTTTTTTCTATTGCCTCACCGTGCTGTTTGTATTGTTCCTGTTGGCGCGACGGATCGTGCATTCGCCGTTTGGGCTGTCACTGCGCGCGATCAGAAACAATCCCCTGCGCGCCGCCGCAATCGGTATTCCCGTCAACAAGCGGCTGGTTGCGATCTACACGCTCGCCGCTTTCTACGCCGGGATCGCGGGCGCGCTGTTCACTCAAAGCACCGCACTCGCCTCGCTTGACGTCTTCTCGTTCGAGCGCTCGGCCGATCTGATGCTGGTGCTGGTGATCGGCGGCACCGGCTATCTGTACGGAGGCCTGATCGGCGCCTTGGTGTTTCGAATGCTGCAGGAAGTGTTTTCCACCATCACTCCGCAGTATTGGCAATTCTGGATCGGTTTGGTGCTGGTCATCATCGTGCTGGTCGGTCGCCAGCGCATGCATCGCTGGGTCCTGTGGGCGCCGAACCTCATCATCCGCCACCTCGCGGGGCGCAAGGCCGCCGTTGCCGTTCCCGAAAGCGATGCGCCATGACCTTAGCGCTGGAAACGCAAGGACTGGAAAAGCAGTTTGGCGGCCTCAAGGTGACGCGGGATCTTTCGCTCCGCGTCGAGCAGGGCGCCCGGCATGCTTTGATCGGGCCGAACGG
>NZ_DATEPI010000121.1:0-32967 GCF_035273305.1 Bradyrhizobium sp.
TTTCCAGAGCATGTTGCAGAAGCCAAGCACGGCATTGACTTGCAGCCCGTCGGATTTGCGATTGAGCGGCGGCAGGGCGTGGTAGGCGCGGAAAATATAGGAAGAGCCGTCAACCAGAAATACGTGGTCGCCTTTGGCTGGCGCTTTCACGGCTACGGGTTTCGGCGAGGCATTCTGGGATGTTTTCGGCATGGCCGAAATCTAAGGATTTTCGTCAGGATTGACAGCCCCGTGATCGGGTCACGCCGATTTTTTATCGTCTCGCGGATCAAGTCTGTTCCCAAAGCCGCGCGTCCCATGTGACTGCAGCCTTGCGAAAATTATTCGGCCGCTTGTATCGCGGCGCTGGGCTTTTTCGACCCGATCCAGAATGCGGCGGGCCGGTCGAACAGGAAATTTGCGCCGATTATTAGCGCTATGCGCCATAGCGCGAGTGCGCCTAAAACGCCGGCGATCGTGACGATCAGTCCGAGCGTGCCGACGTCATGGACCAGCCCCGTTCGTAACAGCAGGGTCCGCGTCGTCGCCATTGGCAGGAAGAAGGCGAGATAGATCACGATCGAATGCTCGCCGCAAAATCGTAAAAAGCCCAGCCACCCTGCGCGCGCCAGCAGCGTGGCAATCGTGATGATGGCGCAAGCACCCGAAAGGCCGAGCATCAGCGAGATCATCGGCCATTCGCTGTAGCCAAATGCAACCAGGCTGCCATTGATGATGGCCCAGAGCGCCAGCGCCGCAAGCGCAAGCACTGGGCGGGCCGTCGCACGATCCGAAAGCGCGAACACAGGATTTGCGAACAAAAAGCCGGAGTAGAAATACACGAAGCGGGCACAGAACTCGTCGATCACGGTCCAGCCGGTCGCGACATGCGCGCTCTCCAGCAACGCCGCAACAACCCAGATCAGCTCCGGCGGTATTTTGCGCGTCGATTTGGTCAGTGCGAAGAAGATCGGCAGCAGGTAAATGAACCACAACGTGCCGAACGGCTCGATGAATGATTCAAGATAGAGATATCCGGCGTGGCCCCAGCCAGCCTGACCGGCGAAATAAGGCGCCTTGAAACCGAACTGAATCGTGACCCACAGCACGTAAAAATAAGCGAAGTGCACCACCTTGCGATCGAGATAGGTGCGCCAGTCGCGATCGATGACCACAGAAAGGAACAGGCCGGAGATCAGAAAGAAATCCGGCATCCGGAACGGCTTTGCGAACGCCACCACCAGATGCATGAAGCCGGGCTCGCCGGTGGCCGCCTCCACGCCCAGTACCGAATGCATCATCACCACCATGACAATGCAGATGCCTTTGGCGTAATCGACCCACGCGACGCGCGCGGTCGCGGATTGCTCCGGCAGGGTGGAAAAGTCCGTGACTGCCGATGTGCCGTTTGGTGTCATCGCTGTCTCTTTTCGACGCGGGCCAGCCGTATCATCGGTGAGATGGGTTTCGTTCCCGTTTACCTGTTCAAGACGTATGCCGCTTTTACGAAGCTTCGGGTTTCCCCTCGGCAGTGAAATGCTTTAAGACCGCCCCAAAATTCAATCCCGACGGTTAACCATTATCGACAGGCTATTAAATGCGCATTGCCATGATTGGAACGGGCTATGTGGGGCTGGTTTCCGGCGCCTGCTTCGCTGATTTCGGCCACCAGGTTACTTGCGTCGACAAGGACGCCGACAAGGTCGCCGCGTTACGCCGCGGTGAGATTCCGATCTTCGAACCGGGGCTCGATGCGCTGGTGGCGTCGAATGTCAAAGCCGGGCGACTTGATTTCACTACCGATCTCGCCGGGCCGGTGTCTGAGGCCGACGCGGTGTTCATCGCGGTCGGTACCCCCTCGCGACGCGGCGATGGCCATGCCGATCTGACTTACGTTCACACCGCTGCGCGCGAGATCGCGAAGGTCCTTTCAGGCTTCACGGTCGTGGTCACCAAATCAACAGTGCCGGTCGGCACGGGCGATGAGGTCGAGCGGCTGATACGCGAGATGAATCCCGCCGCCGATGTCGTGGTCGCATCGAATCCGGAATTCTTGCGCGAAGGCGCGGCGATCCGCGACTTCAAATTTCCTGATCGGATTGTGGTCGGCACGTCGGACGAACGTGGGCGCAAAGTGCTCGGCGATATCTATCGGCCGCTATCGCTCAATCAGGCGCCGCTGATGTTCACCGCCCGGCGTACCGCGGAATTGATCAAATATGCCGCGAACGCGTTTCTCGCCACGAAGATCACTTTCATCAATGAGATGGCCGATCTCTCCGAGAAGGTCGGCGCTGATGTGCAGGAGGTCGCGCGCGGCATCGGTCTCGACAACCGGATCGGATCCAAATTCCTGCATGCCGGTCCCGGTTTCGGCGGATCTTGTTTCCCGAAAGATACCCGCGCGCTGGTCAAGATCGCGCTCGACCATGACGTACAGCTTCGAATCGTCGAGGCGGTGCTGGCGGTCAACGACAATCGCAAGCGAGCGATGGCACGCAAGGTGTCGAACGCGCTGGGCGGCAGCCTGCGCGGCAAGACGATCGCGGTGCTCGGTCTTACCTTCAAGCCCGACACTGATGACATGCGCGAGGCGCCGTCGCTTCCGTTGATTACCGGGCTACTCGATATGGGAGCCAAAGTCCGCGCTTACGATCCGGTCGGGTTGGAGCAGGCCCGTCGGGACCTGCCTGAAATCGAATGTTGCAAGGACGCCTATTCCTGTGCGACCGGGGCCGATGCCCTCGTGATCGTGACCGAATGGGTGCAGTTCCGCGCGCTCGACATGGACCGCTTGAAACGCGAAATGGCGCAGCCCGTGATCGTCGACTTGCGCAACATTTATCGGCCCGAGGACATGGCGGCGCTTGGCTTCAGCTACGAAAGCGTCGGTCGGGCGTCACAACCGCGAAACTGAACCTGGCTCGGCTGCGCATCGCCAGATTTTCAGTGATCGCCGCGCTTGCCGCGTTCATTCACGTCTTGTTTTCTCGGCTATGAAACGACGTGGATGCCCGGCATAACAGCCGCGACCTACTGGTGAGACTTTGCCCCGCAGTTTCGGCACACCTCTTCCGATCGACGCCGTACTCCCGGAGCTGGCGCGCGCGCTCGCCGGCAACAATGCCTCGGTATTGGTGGCTCCGCCCGGCGCGGGCAAGACCACGCGGGTACCGCTGGCGCTGCTCGATGAGCCGTGGCTTGACGGCGGCAAAATCATCGTGCTGGAGCCGCGGCGAATTGCGGCGCGCGCCAGCGCCGAGCGGATGGCGCAAACCTTGGGCGAGCGTGTCGGCGAGACGGTCGGCTATCGTGTTCGTTTCGGCTCCAAAATTTCGCGCGCTACGCGAATTGAAGTGGTCACCGAAGGGATATTTACGCGCCAGATTCTCGAAGATCCGGAACTGACCGGGATCGCGGCGGTGCTGTTTGATGAGTTTCACGAACGATCGCTCGATGCCGATCTGGGGTTGGCGTTGGCGCGTGACGCGCAGACCGGCTTGCGCGAGGATCTTCGCATTCTGGTGATGTCGGCAACGCTGGATGGTGCGCGAGTGGCGAAGCTGCTGGGCGATTCACCTGTGATCGCCAGCGAAGGCCGCGCCTTTCCAGTCGAAACGCGATACCTGGGCCGCAAAACGGATTCGCCACTCGAGCGGCAAATGGCGGATGCGATCGCGGTGGCGTTGCGCGCCGATCCTGGCTCGATATTGGCGTTTCTGCCGGGAGCGGCGGAGATTCGCCGCACCCAGAATTTGCTTGGCGAGAGAATCCGGGACGCGTCTGTGGAAATCGTTCCGCTCTTCGGGGCGCTGGAGTCCATCGTGCAGGATCGCGCCATCGCGCCGGCACCAATCGGGCACCGCAAGGTGGTGCTCGCGACATCGATCGCCGAAACATCGCTGACCATTGAGGGCGTTCGCATCGTTGTCGATTCCGGCATGGCGCGGGTGCCCCGTTACGAGCCCGATATCGGCTTGACGCGGCTCGAAACCGTGCGCGCCTCGCGCGCGGCCGTCGATCAGCGCCGCGGCCGTGCTGGTCGTACCGAACCTGGCGTCTGCTACCGGCTGTGGGATGAGCCGCAGACCGCTTCGCTTGCGCCCTATACGCAGCCGGAGATACTGAGCGCCGATCTGTCCTCGCTGGTGCTGGATCTCGCGCAATGGGGCGTCAGCGATCCCGCAACGCTAGCTTTTCTGGATTCGCCGCCATCGGCGGCGATGAATGAGGCCCGAACTCTGCTGCGCGAATTAGGCGCGCTGGATCGGGACGGCCGGATCACGCGGGAAGGCAAGAGCCTTCGCGCGCTGGCGCTGCCGCCGAGGCTTGCTCGGATGATCGTTGACTCACACCGGCTCGGTGCTGGCCGTGAGGCAGCCGAAATTGCAGCGGTGCTGACCGAGCGCGGGCTCGGCGGTGACAACGTCGATCTCGATGCCAGGCTCGACGGCTTCCGCCGCGACCGCTCGCAACGGGCCAGCAGCGCGCGCGCTCTCGCCCAGCGCTGGTCTTCGCAGGTGGCGGCAAGTGAAAAGGCGCTCAATGATTCTGCGGAAGGGGCGTCGAAAGCAACTGAGCTACCCTCCACTGGAATCATACTCGCATTCGCATTTCCCGATCGCGTCGCTCGCAATCGGGGAAACGGCAGCTTTGTGCTCGCGAATGGTCGCGGGGCTAACGTTGATCAAGCATCGGCGCTTGCGCGCGCGCCGTACATCTCGGTCGCCGAACTCATGGGGTCGGCAGCTCAGGGGCGTATCCTGCTGGGTGCACCTGTCACTCAGGAGGAGATAGAGCATCATTTCGCCGATCAGATCGAGAGCGTGGACGAAATCGCGTTCGATCGCGAAGCGATGGCGGTTCGCGCGCGCCGAAAGAGGAGACTGCACGCGGTCACGCTGTTGGAAGCCCCGCTGCCAGTGCAGCCCTCGGCCGATACCGCGCGCCTGCTCGCGAACGGCCTGATCGCTGCCGGGCTGGACAGATTGCCATGGTCCAAGGGCCTGAAGCAGTGGCGCGATAGGGTCATGTTCCTGCGCAAGGCCGAGGGCGAGCCTTGGCCTGATTTGAGCGAGGCCGCGCTCGCCGACCACCAGGAGGCATGGCTGGTGCCGGCGCTGTTTGACAAAACCGCCCTAAGGGAATTCTCGGCGGACGATCTGTCGAAGGCGCTGATGACACTGCTGCCATGGGAATTGCGGACGCGGCTGGAGCGTGAGGCGCCGACCCATTTCGAAGCGCCAACGGGGACTCTGCTCGCCATCGATTACGAGTCTGAACAAGGACCGACGATTGCGGTCCGGCTGCAGGAGCTGTTCGGACTCAACACCCATCCCTCGATCGCGAACGGCGCTATCCCGCTGGTGCTTGAACTGCTCTCACCGGCGCAGCGGCCGGTGCAGGTAACACGCGACCTGCCCGGCTTCTGGCGGGGCAGCTACGCGGCCGTGCGATCCGATTTGCGCGGGCGTTATCCACGTCATCCCTGGCCGGAAGATCCGGGCAACGCAATACCTACCCGCCGCGTGAAACCGCGCGGCACGTGATTGTCAGGCGCGGTTCGCGCGCAGCCAGATGGGGTACAAATACCACAGCAGCAACATCGCGAGCAGCAAGGCGACGCTTGCCGCAATGCTCAGCGCGATGGCATGGGTGATCTTAAGAAACACCACATAGACGTCAGCGGAGATACCGAGCGCCAGCGGCAGCGACGCGGCGATAATGAAACCCGAACCGAGGCGCAAAAAGGTTTCCGAGTCGTTGCCGCCGAAGGCCTCCCGATGCAGCGCCGCCGGCGTCATCAGCAAAATCATGGCAATGGCGACCAAGCATAGTCCTGCCGCATGCATGATTTTGGCGTCAAATGGCAACTCGTCGAATGCGTGGGTCAGCATGGCTATCAGTTGAAATCCGAGGAGGGCCTGACAACCGGGAATGATGACGCGGGCTTCAGTCAGCATCTGTTCGATTTTTGTCGACAGGGGTGTTGGTGCGATCTCTTCCATGAGCTGCCTCCCGCGCTTTCCGATCAGCCAAGCGAAGCCGAACCAGAAAAATCCTGTCAATGCAGCGCTGACGGCACCTGCCGTGGCGCCTGCAACCTCGCCAAAAATACGTTCGAATACGATAAACATCGCCAGTCCCAGACTGGCCAGGAACGATACAAGGCCCCACTCCGCCAAGCTGGTGGTAGCCTCTTCAAGCCGGGCGGTCGACTGACCGTTCTCTACGATTCGATGCTGCATCGAGGGGGCAATGAGGCATCCGAGCGACAGCACCATCAGCGCAAGTGCGGCACAGACCAGATATTGCGAGAACCGGGAGAGCGTCTCAAACGCGTTCTGAAACACGCTTTCGAGCAGGAACCCGAACAGCACTTGGGACCCAAGCAACAGCAGGCGCGTTTCGTCCAGCGCCGTCTTTATTCTGCGGTCCAGCTTCACAATGTAACCGTCTTGTTCGCGGACGCCCCCCGGGCCGGGCCGAATGGCAATCATCGAATTCGTCTCGAAGGTGAACTCTTTCGAGGCTCGCGCGTTCCGTTTCTGGAACCTACAAACCGGCGAGACGAATGAGTGGTGCGTATATTTTCGACGTCGAGGGCACCCTGGTCGACTGCGTTGCAGCGAACCTGAAGTGCTGGGACGAAACTCTCCGCAGCTTCGGCATTTCGGCACCATCAAAGCAGTTGCGATTACTTTCTGGGATGGACGGCGACGAGATGGTGGCGACGCTTGCGCCAACGCTGGACAAGCGGGCTCGCGAGAAGATCCTGAGCACGCAAGGTGAGCGCTACCGCGTGCATTATCTGCCGGGGGTCCGACCCTTTACCGGCCTGCGCAAAGCCTTCACGGCGATCAAGGCGCGAGGAGGACGGATCGCGCTCGCCACCGATTGTCAGTCCGATGAGCTTGAGCACTATCGCGGCTTGATGAATGTGGATGACTTGATCGACGCGGTCGCCTGCGGTGATGAGGTCTCCAAAGGAAAGCCCGATCCGGCGCTCGTGGAGCTTGCTCTCAATCATCTTGGCGGCACGCCTGCCATGTTGGCGACCATGGTCGGGGACACGCCTTTTGATGCAAAAGCAGCGCGTCGTGCCGGCGCAACCGCTTGGGGCACCCTCGGCGGCTGCCATCCGAGATCATCGCTGCTCCGGGCTGGCTGCTCCATAGTGATGTCGTCGGTCGGCGACATCGGACGATTTCTCAATCGCCAAAAGCCGAAGGCAACACCGGTTTCAGCGCATCGGGGTTGAGTAGTCGCTCGCGGCATTTCCAATCATCGGCGCTCGTTAACGCTTCGCTCATCCTTTTCGTCAAAATGGCCACCTTCGTCGCCGCTTTCAGTCGCCGGTCGGCAGCGGACGTGATGATATTGCTGACCTGATCGGATGTGGCCTAATGCGTAACCTGATGATCTTTGCCGCTGCCATGATTTGCCTTGGCACCATGATGGCGCAGATGGCGGACAAGATGACGGCGAACCCGCCGGCGCTCGCTAGTACGGTTACGCGAAGCGCAGGTCCCGCCCAAACCGTGGGCTACGCGGGATCCCGCAGCATCAGCATCCCGCGGGATTTTCGGGGCCATTTCCTCACTGACGGTCGGATCGAGGGACAGAGGATCGGCTTCATGGTCGATACCGGGGCATCGGTGGTTGCCTTGAACGAAACCTCCGCCGCCCGTTTCGGGCTTCGGCCGTCGCGCGGCGACTACAACGCCACCGTCACTACCGCGAATGGTACTGTCAAGGCGGCGCGGGCGCGGATCGCGATGCTCGACGTCGGCGGTCTTGTGGTGCGGGATGTCGATGCCATGGTGCTGCCGGACGGGGCACTGTCCGAGAACCTGTTGGGGCTGTCGTTCCTGTCGAAGTTGAAACGCTTCGAATATGCGAACGGGCAGATGCTGCTGGAGCAGTAGAGCTTCGCGCGCCTTAAATTAACGCTCAGAAAAACGGCGTTCACGCCTTCCACTAAGCCTGCGCATTCGCTATGGCTGCGCTTCTTCCGCTCAATCACCCAAGGCTGTTGAATGTTTCCGAAACCGAAATCCGCGCTGGTTCCGAACACTTACGCCTACGAATCCGAGCCGATGGTGAAGGCGACGGGCTTTCGCGAATATGACGCGCGCTGGCTGTTCGGCAAGGAGATCAACTTAATGGGCGTTCAGGCGCTGGGAATGGGCCTGGGCGTCCTGATCGCCGAACTTGGCGTCAAGCAGGAAGTGGTTACGGGACACGATTTCCGCGGCTATTCAGCCTCAATCAAATACGCGCTGATTTCGGGCCTGCTCGCCGCCGGCTGCAAGGTTCACGACATCGGCCTTTGCATGACGCCGATGGCGTATTTCGCCCAATTCGATCTCGACGTGCCTTGCGTGGCCATGGTGACCGCGTCCCACAATGATAACGGCTGGACCGGCGTCAAGATGGGTGCCAATCGGCCACTCACTTTCGGGCCCGACGAGATGTCCCGTTTGAAGCAGATCGTGCTCGATGCCGATTTCAGCAACAGGGTGGGTGGCTCATATCAGTTTCACGAAAATTTTCCCGCGCGCTACATCGCCGACCTCACCAAGCATCCTCGGTTGAAGCGCAGGCTGAAAGTCGTGATCGCCTGCGGTAATGGCACCGCGGGGGCGTTTGCGCCGCAGGTCATGGAAGCGATTGGCTGCGAGGTGGTGCGCCTTGATACCGAACTGGATCATACTTTTCCGAAATACAACCCCAATCCCGAAGACATGGAAATGCTGCATGCCATTCGCGATGCGGTGCTCCAGCACAAAGCCGATGTCGGGCTCGGCTTTGATGGCGATGGCGACCGCTGTGGCGTTGTCGACAACACCGGTGAGGAGATTTTCGCAGATAAGGTCGGCGTGATGCTCGCCCGCGATATGTCGGCCATCACCAAGGACGCGAAGTTCGTGGTCGATGTGAAATCGACCGGTCTGTTTGTCAGCGATCCCGTGTTGCAAAGGCAGGGGGCGACCACGACCTACTGGAAGACCGGTCATTCCTACATGAAGCGCCGCACCAACGAACTTGGCGCGCTTGCGGGATTCGAGAAATCCGGGCACTTCTTCTTCAACAAGCCGATCGGCAGGGGCTATGACGACGGGCTGGTGTCTGCGATCGCGATCTGCGAAATGCTCGACCGCGCGGCCGGCAAGTCGATGGCAGATTTGAACAGTGCCCTGCCGAAAACCTGGTCGTCACCGACGATGTCGCCGCACTGCGCCGACGAAGCCAAATACGGCGTGGTCGAACGCGTCGTGAAACACTTCGAGGCGATGCAAAAGAACAGCGGGAAAGTCGCGGGACAGAAGATCCGCGATCTCGTGACCGTCAACGGGGTACGTGTCACAGTTGAGGACGGCAGTTGGGGGCTGGTGCGGGCGTCCTCCAACAAACCGGAGCTGGTCGTCGTCGTTGAAAGTCCCGTGAGCGAGCAGCGGATGCGCGACATGTTCGAGGCGATGGATTCGGTGTTACGCACCCATCCCGAGGTCGGCGACTACAACCAGAGGATCTGAGCGGCGCGCGTAGCCGCTGCGCTTCGCCCGTCCAATCAAGCGGCGGCCGGAATCGGCAGTGCGGTGACCGATTTGATCTTCTCCATCGCAAAACGCGAGGTAACATTCTTCAGCGCGACCGCGCCGATCAGCTTCTTGTAGAACACGTCGTAGCTCTGCATGTCCGCAACCACCACGCGGAGCATGTAATCGACGTCCCCCGCCATGCGGTAGAATTCCATCACCTCGGGCATGGCACTGACGGCCTCGGCGAATTTGCGGAGCCAGGCTTCGGAATGATCGGCACTCTCGACCGAAACGAAAACGGTTATTCCAAGCCCGATCTTGTTCTGATCAACCAGGGCGACCCGGCGCAGGATGACGCCGTCGGCCTCGAGCCGCTGGATCCGCTTCCAGCAAGGCGTTGATGAAAGTCCGACCCGGTCTCCGATCTCGGCAACCGAGAGAGAGGCGTCTTCCTGGAGCACCGCCAGGATCTTGCGGTCGATGGCATCGAGACGACGATTGGGCTCCGGCAGGTGGACGGCGAGTTCGGCCATGTCAGGAACTTTCTTCCATTTACGAGGTCAATTACGTTCGTATATAGAAAAATCTTCCAAGACAAGCCTTTTTTACCGTTCCACCGTGCTCTCCGCGTGGCCGTGTCCCAAAAGGGCTTCAACTTCAGCTCGTTGCGGAGCTGCGAAAGCACCGCCGAAGCGGGTGCATTTCAGCGCGGCGGCCGCGGAAGCGAACCGCAATGCATTTGGGATATCCTGCTTTTCGGTAATGGCGAGCGCGAACGCGCCATGGAATACGTCGCCGGCACCTAGCGTATCCACGGTGTGCACCGGGAAAGCGGGGGTCTGCCGCAGCTTGTGCTCTTCGTCGAGCCAGAGGGTCCCTTGGGCTCCGCGCGTTCCCGCCAGGAAAGAAGGCGTCAGCTTCGCGATCTTCTTCAGCGCCTCTGCGTCATCGGCAACTCCTGCTGTGGCCTGCAGTGCCTCGCTGGAAAACACCAGATGTGAGGACGCCGTGAGCAGACCCTCGCGCAGCGACATGGTGCGGTCGACATCGACAATCACGGGAATTCCGCGGTTGCGGGCTTCGACGCAGAGCTCCGTGCAGAACTCGGCGCAGCGATTTTCGGTCAGAATCGCATGACAATCATCGAGCAGGATTTCCGGTTCAGGCAGGTGAACCTTCCATAATTGTGGATCGCGGAAAGTCACGATGGTCCGCTCGCCGCTCGGGTCGATCATGATGTTTGAAATCGGGGTCACGAGACCAGGCATATGCACGATGTGCTTCGTCTCGATACCTTCCTCGCCAAGCTTGTCGAAAATGTACCGGCTTGAGACTTCGCTGGCGTCACCCATCGGACCGCAGACCGATGCACGCCCGCCAAGCCGTGCGATCCCGATCGCCGCATTCAGCGCGTTGCCGCCACTTATTTCGTCGAAATGCGTGGCGTTGACCTTGAACCCCCGCTCAGGCAATTCCTGGATGCGGAAAGTCAAATCGCGCACTGGCATGCCGATGCAGAGAATGCGTGGACGGTTTTTTGGAGCAGCGGTCTGAACGTTCATCAACGCTCCATCAATTCGTGCCATTCGCGCGAGCAACTGATGCCGCCGGTTAATCGACCAGCGATCTCTGGGTTCCAGCTATGCGCGGCTTCCCAACTCGATTTGCAGCCAACGCCCGACCAAATGATGGGCAATCGCAAATGGATGCGGCCCGGCGAGACCGTCTGGATGTTGTCGTTTCAGCATCAGCGTCGCCTCGGCGCGGTCGAACCACCGCGCGTCTTCCAGTTCCGCGCGGTCGATGACGATATCTTCATTGATTGCACGCGCGGTGCAGCCGATCATCAGGGAGGACGGATAAGGCCAAGGTTGGGTCATGTAGTAATTAACGTCGGTGCAGCGAATTCCGGATTCCTCGAAGATCTCTCGCCGTACCGCGTCCTCGATAGTTTCGGCGGCTTCGACGAATCCGGCGAGGCAAGAATACATGCCGGGAAGAAACTGCTTTTGACGCCCAAGTAAAATCTTGTCGCCTGACGTCACCAGCATGATCACGACAGGGTCGGTGCGCGGAAAATGCTCGGCCTTGCAATTCGGGCAATCGCGTTTCCAGCCTCCTTCCTTCATCGCGGTGCGGGTTCCGCAATTGGCGCAGTAGCCGTGGCGCTGATGCCAATTCACTAGCGATTTCGCCATCGCGATGGCGGAAAGCTGATTGGGCGGCACCGCGCCCTGCATAGCCAGGCCGCGCAGTTCACTGACTGCCACGTCGTTGCGTGGCAGCAGGCTTTCCACAGCCGGCGCCGAGATTCCCATGCCGAACACCGCGGCGCCGTCGCGCAATCCGAGAAAGATAGTGCCGGGGTTGGCGCCGAATTTCAGAGCTTCATCGATGCCGAGCAGGGCGCGAGGACCATCTGCCTCCTGCGCCAGCACGAGCGAGTCTCGATATACCACATAGGCGCGAGTATCACGGTGGCTTTCGAGCGCCATCAACTTTGCGTCGTCGCATCGCAAATATGCCGCGCGATCCAGAATATCGGAGACAAACGCGGGTTTCCCCAAGGGGAACGAATCGAATGCTGTCATTTCCTAACCCAACCAAATTTTGCGGCGAAGTGCGCTGATGAAATTCTGGACTTCCTCGGCGTCATGGGCCAGCGGCGGCATCACGCCCCAAACCGGACGTGGCCAGGCGACATCGCCGGAGCGGCGCGCAATGACGTGTACGTGAAGTTGCGGCACCAGATTGCCGAGCGCGGCGATGTTCAGCTTGTCGCATTTGGTGATCTCTTTGAGCGCGCGGGCGGTACGACTGATCTCGGTCATCAGCTGCGCCTGCTCGACTTCGTCCAGGTCGATGATCTCGACCGCGCCTTCGCGACGGGGGACCAGCAACAGCCAGGGATAATGCGCATCCTTGATGACCAGCACGCGGCATAGCGGCAGGTCGCCAATGTCGATGGTGTCTTTTTTGAGCTGTGAATGGAGCGACCAGGCGGGAGCATCAGCAGGCATGTCGGCAGGTAAAGCCTTTCCGTGTTGCCGCACAAGTCCTGCAAAGCCGCCCGCGTCCCGCTTGCTTTCCGAAGCTTTTAGCCCCAAATAGTGCCCGGGAGATTGGCGGTGGACGAGCCACTCGCCAACCGGGTCAGGTCCGGAAGGAAGCAGCCCTAACGAGGTCCGGATCGGGTCGCTCGTCAGTCTCCTACCTGTTTTTCGAGCAAATCGCGCGAGATGAGCGATCTCCCGTCCTGCGCTGGAATTTGTTCCCGTTCCGCAAGCCGGCTTCGAGAGACAACCAAGTGCGGATCGATCGATGACCGACGGTGGTGCTTCTTCAATGCCTCCCAATGATGCCGAAAGGGCGCCTCACGGCGGCTTTGAACTCGGCCGTTCGCCCGAGATCAGCAAGCATTATCGAGTGCTGGCGCGCAAATACCGCCCGTCCACTTTCGACGACCTGATTGGCCAGGATGCCGTGGTGCGGACGGTTTCGAACGCGTTCGAAACCGGGCGTATTCCGCAAGCATGGATTCTCACCGGCGTGCGCGGGGTTGGAAAAACCACCACCGCGCGGATTCTCGCCCGTGCGCTGAACTACGAGTTGCCGGATGGTTCAGTTACCGGACCAACCATCCACATGCCGTTGCCGGGCGTGCATTGCCAGGCGATCATGGAAAGCCGGCACATGGACGTCCTGGAAATGGATGCCGCTTCCCACACCGGCGTCGATGACGTGCGCCAGATCAACGACAGCGTGCGCTACGCGCCGGCGAGCGCGCGCTACAAGGTCTACATCATCGACGAAGTCCACATGCTCTCGACCGCGGCGTTCAACGCCTTCCTGAAAACGCTCGAAGAGCCGCCCGAGCATGCCAAGTTCGTTTTCGCCACCACGGAAATCCGCAAAGTTCCGGTGACGGTGCTGTCGCGTTGCCAGCGGTTTGATTTGCGGCGCGTCGAGGCCGACGTGCTGATGGCGCATCTCTTCAACATCGCGGCCAAGGAAAACGTCGACGTCGAACCGGAGGCGCTCGGCATTATCGCCCGAGCGGCTGAAGGCTCAGTGAGGGACTCGCTATCGCTGTTCGACCAGGCTATCGCGCACGCGGCAGGCGCGGTCCGCGCCGATGCGGTGCGGCAGATGCTTGGCCTCGCCGATCGCACCCGGGTGATCGATTTGTTCGAGTCGCTGGCTCGCGGCGACATCGCCGGCGCGTTTCGGGAGTTTCGCGAGCAGTATGACACCGGTGCCGATCCGATCGTGGTGCTCTCCGACCTCGCCGAATTCGTCAACTTCGTAACCCGCATCAAGATCGTGCCGGCGACCGCCGATAATGTCGCATTCGGCGAGACCGAACGCCTGCGCGGCCGCGAGTTTGCCGCGAAACTTTCGATCCGGGTGCTGTCGCGGATGTGGCAGATGCTGCTCAAGGGGATCGCCGAGGCACAAGCCGCGACCCGGCCGGCGGCCGCGGCGGAAATGGTGCTCGTGCGCATCGCCTATGTCGCCGATATGCCGACGCCGGATGAAGCGATCCGGTTGATCGAACAGAACGGTGGCGTGGCGTCGCTGGCTGGCGGCAGTGCTGCACCCCGTAACAGTCAGACACCGACGATGTCAGCTACTCAAACCATGCCGGCGCGGGCAAGCGCGGGGCCACGCAACAATGCGGAGGCATCGGTGCGCCCGCAGATCGTAGCGCCATCGCCGGATGCGCAGGCCGCGCCAACAGCCCTGAGGATTGCAAGCTTTCCCGAACTGGTGGCGCTGGCAGGCGATAAACGCGACCTGCTGACAAAAGCCGCGCTCGAAGCCGATGTCCGTCTGGTCCGAATCGAAGACGGCCGGCTCGAGGTTGCGCTGGAGCGCAGCGCGGCCCGGACGCTCATCAACGATTTGTCGCGCAAGCTGGAGCAATGGACCGGGCGACGCTGGACTGTGATCGTATCCAATGAAGCCGGCCGGCCGACGCTCCGCTCGCAAAGCGAAGTCGCCCGCAATCAGCGCGAGCGTGCCGCCGAGGCCGATCCGCGCGTGCAAGAAGTGCTGGCGCGATTTCCCGGCGCCAAGGTGGTGGAGGTTCGCAAGCTTGCCGCGGAGCCGCCGGAATCCGATGCTATCGGCGAAGATGCCGCCGAGAGCTCTGATGACGTTTAGCGGCAGATGAGGAAGACACATGGCTGATTTTCTCGGCATGATGAAGCAGGCGGCGCAACTGCAGTCGAAAATGCAGGAGATGCAGGAACAACTTGCCCATGTCGAGGTCGAGGGCATTTCCGGTGGCGGCCTCGTCAGCGTGCGCATGACGGCAAAAATGGAAGTGAAGGCGGTGAACATCGATCCGTCGCTGATGAAGCTGGAAGAGCGCGAAGTGCTTCAGGACCTGGTCGCAACCGCGCACAATGATGCGCGGCGCAAGGCGGAAGCTGCGATGCAGGAAAAGATGCAGGCGCTGACGGGCGGACTTGGGCTGCCACCGGGACTGGGCCTCACCTGAAATGGCCGCTGCGGTTGCCGGCCCTGAAATCGAACGCCTGGTCCAGCTATTGGCGCGCCTGCCGGGGCTTGGCCCGCGTTCGGCGCGCAGAGCGGCGCTGCATCTGATCAAGAAGCGCGAAGCCTTGATGACGCCGCTCGCCGGCGCGCTTCAGGTGGCGATCGAAAAGATCCAGATCTGTAAGAATTGCGGCAATATCGACACCCAGAATCCCTGCACTGTTTGCACCGATACCCGGCGCGACCAGTCCATCATCGTCGTGGTCGCGGATGTCGCCGATCTGTGGGCCTTGGAACGCGCGCATGCGACCAACGGACTTTATCATGTGCTGGGCGCGACGCTGTCGCCGCTGGACGGTGTCGGTCCACAAGATCTGACGATCGATGCGCTGGTCGCGCGCGCGCATGATCCGCGCGTGACGGAAATCATTCTTGCCTTGAATGCGACCGTCGATGGTCAAACCACGGCGCACTACATTACCGACTTGCTGCAGGAAGCCGGCGTCAAGGTGACACGGCTCGCGCATGGCGTGCCGGTCGGGGGCGAACTCGATTACCTCGATGAAGGCACCCTGTCGGCGGCGATGCGGCAGCGAACACTGTTTTAGCGAAAAATACGGGAAGCAGAGAAATGACGAAACGAAGATTCGGCAAACGGCTGGCTTTGGGCGCGATTTTGGCGCTGATGCTCGCGACGCCCGCGGTTACCGCCCAGGAGACTGGGGCCGTTTCAAAGCAGGTAAAATTGATCAGCGCCGGGGGCATTCTCTCGGGGGAGCTCAACGCCCTTCGCGGAAAAGCGGGTGAGCGCGTGGCCACCTATCAGCTCACGAGCGAGCCGCGCCGGCTACCGCCGCCGAACGGACTTTGCAATCTTGAGACCGGACCGGAAACGTTTCAGATCGTCGCGAATAATGATGTACAGGCGGCGCAGTTGAAGAGTCTTATCGGAAAGGAAATCTCGATCAGGGTCGACGAAGTCGCCTGTGCGCAGGATGCAGGACAGATGAGCGAAGCCGTGGTCACCAAATGGAGCGTAGTCACGCACCACTAGAGGGCCTGATCGGTTCTGATTGAATCAGAACCGGGCTCCAGGTTCCTCGTCTGACGCGTTTCTTCACGCGAACCGGCATCCCCAATTCATCAACTCAAATTGCAAATCGCTAGATCTTCTCGACCTGCAGCGCGGCAAAATGTCCGCGCCGCTGCAGCCACGCCAGGAGCAGCAAACTGGGCACCGCGACCAGGACGCAGATTGCAAAGAACAACGGCCACCCCGTGGCCTTGGCGACGTACCCCGCGCCCGATGACAAATAGGTGCGTCCCACCGCGGCGAGCGCAGTCAGCAGCGCGTATTGAGTAGCGGTATGCCGGGGATTTTGGCACAGCGCCGAAAGATACGCGACGAAGATTACGGTGCCGATTGCGCTGGTGAAATTTTCCGCGGTAATGGCGAACGCCAGCGCCCATTGATTGACGCCGGATAACGCCAACCATGAGAACGACAGATTGGCGATCGCTTGCAGCACGCCACCGATCCACAGGCTTGCCGCCAGCGAGTAGCGGCGTGCCACAAAGCCGCCGGCAAAGCCGCCGATCAATGTCGCCGCCAGTCCGACGCCCTTGACGATGGCCGCGTAGTCATTGCGGGAGAAGCCGAGATCGATCACGAACGGCGCCGTCATGGCGCCCGAAAACGCGTCGGTGAATTTGTACAGCACCACGAAGGCGAACGCCGCGAGCGCGTCCCTGCGGAGCAGGAATTCAGAGAAGGCGCCGACCGCCGCATGCATCACTCGTACGAATGCACTCTCGGTGCTGGTCGCGGCTTCGGCGCGCGCCGACTGCTCCGGCTCGGTGGCGGCGAGCGCGGTCACCGTCCCGATCAGCACCAGCGCCGCCATTGTCACGTATCCCCACATCCACGCAGAGCCTCGCGCGATGCCCGTGCTCTCGAACCCGCTCACGAGAAACAGGGCGCCCGCGGTGGAGACCAGCAGGCCGATGCGGTAGGCGGCGACATAGGATGCCATGCCGGCCGCCTGTTCGCTTTCGGGCAGGCTTTCAACGCGAAATGCATCGACCACAATGTCCTGCGTCGACGACATTGCGGCGACCAGCAGCGCACCGAGCGCGACGAAAAGTGGCGAGCGCGCCGGATCAGTTAGCGACAGCAGCAAGATCGCGCCGATCAGCAGCAATTGCGAGAACACCAGCCAGCCGCGGCGCCGGCCGAATGTGTGCGTAAACAACGGCACGTGCAATGCATCGACCAGCGGCGCCCAGAGGAATTTCAGCGTGTAGGGCGTGCCGACCAACGCGAACAGGCCGATGGTGCCGAGGTCGACGCCAGATTCCCGCATCCAGACCAGCAGGGTCGAACCGGACAGCGCCAGCGGCAATCCGGAGGAGAAGCCCAGCAGCAGCACGATCAATACCCGACGCTGCAGATAGACCGCCATACTGTCGCGCCAGGAGGCGCGAGGAGTTGCGAGTGTCGATGCTTCTGGTGCGCTGCTCATGTCGCAGTGCTAGCAGATTCACCGCGAAAAGATCATGGCGAGAGCCAACAAAGGATGATTTTGTTTTTGGTCAGCATGAGAATAACAGTGTTATCGCCGGCTTGCCCCAGTTCCGTCGTGGCGGCCTTGTCCCGGCCACGACGGATGGGAGGAATGTCTATAAGACGACTGGACGAATCTTGCGCGATTGCCTTGATGTTGTGCCTACTTCCGTCCGCCGCATGGCCGGAGTATCGCGGCAACTCCGTGTCTCCATGCATTATGCCAGTATCGCGGACAATTCCGTGGTCTCCATCTTTGTCATGGCCGGGCTTGTCCCGGCCATCCACGTTCTCAACTGATCTTCTCGTACAGATCATCCCACTCGGGGTTCTCGACGAGGATCAGTCTCACCTTCCATTTTCGCGATCAATGCTTGACGTTGTGTTCGCGCTGGATCGCCGCCTGAATATTTTCGTGACGTTCGAAATAAACGAGCCGCTTGACCGAATATTTTTTCGTAAATCCCGCGATCAACCCATTCCGGTGCTCGTAAATCCTTCGAACAAGATTGTGCGTAACGCCCACATACAAGACGCCCTTTGGTGCACTCGCGAGCAAATAAACATAGCCACCTGCCATTGCTGTAACATGAAGGGACGTGGATGGCCGGGACAAGCCCGGCCATGACGGCGGGAGGAATGTTCCCGATTATCTTGCGCCCTTTGCCAGCTGCTATGTGGCGGAGCGTCCCGGAAACATCTGCAGCGATATCCCGACTGAGTCATTTCCGGAGCACCCCGAATAACTTTGTGATCCCACAACAGCCGCAATGCCGAGGCCCAAACCACCTATCCCGCGTTCTATTCGCCAGCCTGTAGCTTCCGGGCTGGAAGCGGGAACAACTCGGGGACACCCGGTTTGCCGATCCGCGCCGGGGGTTCGGCGGGCGCATCGGCCTTGCTGAAATCCAACTCTTCGATTCGTCCTGCGCGCTTTTCTATCTTATCGGCGGAGATCAGGATTTGCCTGACATCCTCGTTGGCTTGCGTGAAGTGGCTTTGCAGCTTTAGCACGCGATCGCGCAACCGGCCGAGATCATCGCCGAGATTCAACACCTCGGTGCGGATCTGATCGGCGGCGTCGCGCATCCGCGCATCCTTCAGGATTTGTTGCATCACCTGGATGGCGAGCATCAATAGTGATGGCGAGACCAGTACCACCCGGGCGCGATAGGCCTTCTGGATCACGTCGTCGAATCCGTCGTGGATTTCGGCGTACACCGATTCGGACGGCACGAACATCAGCGCGCTGTCCTGGGTCTCGCCCGCGATCAGGTATTTCTCGCCGATGTCACTGACATGCTTCATCACATCAGCGCGCAATCTTTGGGCGGCGATTTTTCGTTCCTCATCGGTACGCGCGTCGTGCAGCGCGGTCACTGCTTCCAGCGGAAATTTCGCGTCGATGCAGAGCGGCCGGCCGTCGGGCAGGAACACTACGCAATCGGGCCGTTTGCCCGACGAGAGCGTGTACTGGAATTCGTAGGAGCCCTTCGGCATCCCGTCTTGGACGATCGCTTCCATTCGTGCCTGCCCGAACGCGCCGCGCGATTGCTTGTTGGCGAGCACGTCACGCAGCGTGGTCACTTGCGAGGTGAGGTCGGTGAGATTCTTATGGGCGTTGTCGATAATGCCGAGCCGTTCGTGCAGCACCCGCAAGCTATCCATGGTATTGCGGGTGGTCTGCTCCATCGACTGGCCGACGCGATGAGTGACCGAGTCGAGCCGCTCGCTGACGGCCCGGGCCATTTCGGCCTGACGGCCTGCCAGCGCCTGGCCCATCGCATCGACGCGCCCGTTGGCCTCGCTCTGCGCGCGCAGCATTTCGCTCAGTCTTTGTTCAAACTCATCAGCGCGAAGCGCCTGCGCCAGCGCGAGTTCCGCGCCACGCCGTCCGGACCGGGCAATCACAAAGGCAATGATGACGAGCAGCAGCAGCGACAGCGCGCCAAAGCCGATCAGCGCCGCCCCGTTGCGGACCGGCACTTCGCCGATGGTGAAGAGAATCTCGTTCATGCAGCCGTTGTAGCCGATTCGGCCGCGAATACGAACGAAGAGGGAACATTTATGGTTAATCGAACATTAATTTTCCTGGTTAACGCTTTGCCAACAATCATGCTTAACGATCCATAAACCGGCCGGACCGTCGCATTGACCCCGGCAAATCAGCGGCTTAAATCGCCCGCCATGGCCATCAGAGAAATCATTGTCCTGCCGGACAAGCAGTTGCGGCTGGTCTCCAAACCGGTCGAGAAGATCACGACCGAGATACGCAAGCTCGCCGACGACATGTTCGAGACCATGTACGACGCGCCCGGTATCGGGCTCGCGGCAATTCAGGTTGCCCAGCCGCTGCGCCTGATAACGATGGACTTGGCCAAGAAGAACGAGGAGGGCGAGACCACGCCGCAGCCGCGGGTCTTCATCAATCCGGAGATTTTGTCCTCGTCCGAAGAGACTTCGGCGTACGAGGAAGGCTGCCTCTCGATTCCCGAATATTACGAGGAAGTGGAGCGGCCCTCGAGAGTGCGCGTGCGCTTTACTGACCTCGATGGCAAGGTGCATGAGGAAGATGCCGAGGGTCTGTTCGCCACCTGCATTCAGCACGAGATCGATCATCTCAATGGCGTGCTGTTTGTGGACTATCTGTCGAAGCTGAAGCGCGATCGTGTGCTGAAGAGGTTCGCCAAGGCGGCTAAGCGCGCGGCGGAATAGACTTAGATATAGCCGTCACATGCGGCCCCTCGGGTATTCACGTGCTAGCTAGTCCAAGACGTGCGGGGCGGGGGTATTTACCGGGAACGCGCGCCGCGCGCTTGAACCGAACCGGTAAATCTGATTTCGCGGGAATTTTTGCAGCATGCCTCTCCGACTGATCTTCATGGGCACACCGGAATTCGCGGTGCCGACCCTGCTTGAGTTGGTGGGTCACGGTCATGACGTCGCTGCCGTATATACCCGCGCGCCAAAACCCGCCGGACGCGGCATGAAGCTGCAGCCCACGCCCGTTGAGCAGCAGGCGCGGCGGCTCGGGATACCGGTGCTGACGCCGACCACACTGAAAACGGCGGCTGCGGCGCAGGAATTTCGGTCACACAAGGCCGATGCCGCCGTCGTGGTCGCCTATGGCATGATCCTGCCGCCGGCCATTCTCGATACCCCGCCGCTCGGCTGCTTTAATCTGCATGCCTCGCTGCTGCCGCGCTGGCGAGGCGCGGCGCCGATCAACCGAGCGATCATGGCTGGCGATGCAGAGACCGGCGTCATGGTGATGAAAATGGCCGCCGGCCTCGATACTGGCGACGTTGCTATGGCCGAACGTGCCGCGATTACGGATACGACGACCGTGGCCGATCTGCATGACGAGTTGGCCCGACTCGGCGGTGATCTGATGGTGCGCGCGATCGGCGCATTGGAGCGCGGCCAGCTAAAGCTTACTCCACAGAGTCATCAGGGCGTGACCTACGCGGCGAAAATCGAGAAGGCGGAGGCGCGGATCGACTGGAACAGGCCGGCGCGATTGGTGCTGCGCCACATACACGGTCTGTCGCCGTTTCCCGGCGCCTGGTGCGAGATGACGATCGAAGGCGAAGCTGTGCGCCTCAAAATCTTGCGCTGCGTGATCGAGGAGGACGGTGCGGGCGAACCCGGCAAACTGCTCGATGATCGTCTCACAATAGCCTGCGCCAAGGATGCCATTCGCGTCATTGAATTGCAGCGCGCGGGTAAAGCGCCGATGAAGACGGACGAGTTTTTGCGCGGCACGCCCGTTGGTCCGCCGACGCGGCTAAGCTGATGCCCCGTTATAGATTGATCATCGAATATGATGGAGGTCCGTTCTGCGGCTGGCAGATTCAGGAAAACGGCGCCTCGATTCAAGGCGCCCTTGAACAGGCGGTAAAGGCGATCTGCGGTGAGCACGTCCGCGTTCACGGCGCCGGGCGCACCGATGCCGGCGTTCATGCGTTGGGACAAGTCGCGCATTGCGACATCACAAAGCATTTCGTGCCGGGCCGGTTTCGCGACGGTCTTAACGCGCATCTGCGGCCGCATCCGATTGGCGTGCTGTCGGCCGAGATCGTGCCGGATACATTCGAGGCGCGCTTCTCAGCGATCCGACGACACTATCGCTATCGCATCTCAAACCGCCGCGCCAATCTCGCGCTTGAAGTCGGCCGCGCCTGGCGGTTGCCGCGGCCGCTCGATACCGATGCAATGCAGATTGCGGCGCAGAAACTGATAGGCAAGCACGATTTCACCACGTTTCGGGATAGCGAGTGTCAGGCGAAATCGCCGGAGAAAACACTCGACCAGCTCGACGTCGTGCGGGAAGGCGACGCGGTTCACATCGTGACCTCGGCACGTTCATTCCTGCACAGTCAGGTGCGCTCGATGGTGGGATCATTGGTCTGGGTCGGCGAGGGTCGCTGGAGTCCTGACAATCTCGCGGAAGCACTCGAGGCGCGAGACCGCACCGCCTGCGGGCCGGTTGCGCCGCCGGAAGGACTTTACCTGGTGCGAGTGGATTATTGAGGCGCCAGCGATGACGGCGTAGAGCCAATCTCTCACCCGAAATACCGCTCCAATATCCCGCGATAAATTCGGGTCAGTTTCTCAAGGTCGGACACCGGCGTGCGCTCGTCGATCTGATGCATGGTCTGGCCGACCAGCCCGAACTCGATCACCGGGCAATAGCTCGAGATGAAGCGCGCATCCGACGTCCCGCCCGAGGTGCTCAATTCCGGCCTGCGGCCGGTGACCTCCTCAATCGCGGCAATCGCGAGGTCAGTAAACGCGCCCGGTTTTGTGACGAAGACATTGGAGTTGGAAGGCTCCCACATAATGCGAGCGCGGATTCGATTTCCCGCCGCTTCTGCCAAGCGCTGCTCCACCAAGGCTCGCAGCGTCTCCTGGCTATGGAGATCGTTGTATCGAATGTTGAATTTAGCGCGCGCCTGCGCCGGGATCACATTGCTGGCGGTGTTGCCGACATCCACCGAAGTGAATTCGAGATTGGAAGCCTGGAACTGGGCGCTACCCTGATCGAGCGGCTGCTCGCTCAACGCCACGATCAATCTCGAAATATCCGGCACCGGATTTGCCGAGCGATGCGGATAGGCGACGTGCCCCTGGATTCCATCCACATATAACGTGCCGGATTGCGAGCCGCGACGGCCGACCTTGATGCAATCGCCGACCTGCTCGACATTGCTGGGCTCACCGAGGATGCAGTGATCGAATTTCTCGCCGCGTGCCGCCGCCCATTCCAATAGCTTGACAGTGCCGTTGACTGAAAGGTCTTCCTCGTCACCGGTTATCAGGAACGAGATCGAGCCGTTCCCATCCTGGCGCGGCTTGCCTTCATGCGCGAGCAGATGTTCGAGCACCGCCGCTACGCTGCAGGCAATGCCACCCTTCATGTCGACGGCACCGCGGCCGTAAAGAAATCCATTCTCGACGTCACCATCGAACGCGCCGTGGGTCCAGGCGGTCTCGTCGCCGGGCGGCACCACGTCGGTATGTCCGGCAAAGCTGATGTGTGGAGAGCCGCTGCCGATGCGGGCATATAGGTTGTCGATATCTGCGGTGCCGGGTTCGCCAAAGGTGACGCGATGCACCTCAAAGCCGGCCTCCACAAGGAGATTCTCCAGCACGTCGAGGGCACCGGCGTCCGCCGGAGTGACCGACGGGCAGCGCAGGAGGTCGCGGGCAATGGAAAGGGCGTCCGTCATCGGTCCGTCAGATTTCAATCTCGCAGCAACTCGTTGATGCTTGTCTTGGCGCGGGTGCGCTCATCCACCCGCTTGACGATCACCGCGCAGGCGGTGGAGGGGCCTGGCTGGCCATTCTTGAGCGGCCGAGCCGGCAAGGTTCCCGGTACCACCACGGCATATTCCGGGACTTCGCCGATAAACGTTTCGCCGCTGTCGCGATCGATGATCTTGGTAGAGGCGCCGAGGAAAACGCCCATCGCCAATACGGCGCCTTTGCGGACGATCACGCCCTCGGCGACTTCCGAGCGTGCGCCGATGAAGCAATCGTCCTCCACGATGACAGGTTCGGCCTGCAGCGGCTCCAGCACGCCGCCGATGCCGACACCGCCTGAAATATGCACCCGCTTGCCGATCTGGGCGCACGAGCCGACGGTGGACCACGTGTCTATCATGGTGCTCTCATCGACATAGGCGCCGAGATTGACGAAAGAAGGCATCAGCACCACGTTCTTAGCAATGAAGGCCGAGCGGCGCACGATCGCGCCCGGCACGGCACGAAACCCAGCATCGCGAAACCGGTTCTCCCCCCAGCCCTCGAACTTCGAGGGCACCTTGTCCCACCACGAGGCTTTGCCCGGCCCGCCCGAGATCGCGCTCATGTCGTTGAGCCGAAACGAGAGCAGCACCGCTTTCTTCAGCCACTGATTAACCTTCCATTTTCCGCTGCTCTCGCGCTCCGCCACGCGCGCCGCGCCCTTGTCGAGCAGTTCGAGCGCGTGATCGACGGCGTCGCGGACGTCGCCCCTGGTCGCGGTCGAGATGCCGTCCCGTGCATCGAAAGCAGCGTTGATGGTGGATTCGAGCGCGGGCAAAGACATCGGATTTCCTTAGTAAGACGGAATTAATTGCGGCAATTTTGGAGGGCTTTTGTCGGGATTCGGGCGCGCGGAGTCAAGGCAATGGTGGCGACCATCACCGGCGAAAGCAGCCGCTAGAGTATTCCGAGACGCCGCAGTTCGGCTTCGAGCCGAGGTGTGCTGGATTGGCACGGGTGGTCGCGCCTGAATGCCTTAACGCTACGCCAATTTCTCCAGGAAACCGGTCAGATCGTCGGTGACATAATCGACATGGGCGGCATCGCGGCCTTCCAACTCCCAGTCCTCGCGCACCACCTCTTTGGTGCCGTCTGGCACCACCAGCACCGTGGTCATGCCGAGCTGATGCGGCGCTACCAGGTTGCGGGCCAGATCCTCGAACATGGCCGCGGTCGCGGGATTGACCTGATGAAGGCGCAAGAACCTCTCATATGTTTTCGGCGCCGGCTTCGGTTCGAGTTCGGCGGCGATGATGTCGAACACCGCCTCGAAATGCGCACCGATCCCGAGCCGCTCCAGAACCTTGTCGGCGTGGTCGGTCGAACCATTTGTCAGGATCAGCTTGCGTCCGGGCAGCTTCGAGATCGCCGCGCCCATCGCCGGATTCGGCTCCAGGGGTGAGTGATCGATTTGATGCACATAGGCGAGAAAGTCGTCGGCATGCACGCCGTGTTCGGTCATCATCCCGCGCATCGTCGTACCGTAGCGGCGATAATAGTCCTTCTGGATCCGACGCGCTTCTTCCGCGCTCACGCCAAGAAAGTCTCCGACGAACTCGCCAATCCGCGCATCGACCTGATGCCACAGATTAACGTGATGCGGATAGAGCGTGTTGTCGAGATCGAACACCCAGGTGTCGATGTGACTAAATTGGCGAGGCATATTTTTTCATAGCTCTATCGCGTCACCCGGCCAACACGGCCCTATACGCTATGGTAGGTACTGTTGTGTGCTCTTCGTTGCGTTTTCTTTGCAGTCCTTGCGAAAAATCAACGTTCACGGCACCGCAAATCGAAGCGTCTTGCCACCGCTCGACATATCGACGGCGGCAAAGCCGGTGACTGCAAGTCCGCGGCCAACGCAGTCGCCTTGTTCGCTGATCTCGAACTTGCTCTCGCGGGTGCAAAGCTGCGTGATGCCGCCCCAGTTCAACGGTTTATCCCTGAACTTGACACTGCGATTGTCGCCATCGACCGCTTCCGCGAAACTGAAAATTTTCCGCGGCTGGCCCGTGACATCCGGGTGCAGACATTTGCCGGGATCGATGCGGTACCAGCCGCGGCTGGTCACGGCCTTTCCATCGTCGGTGGCGACCGCGGCCATAATCTTGTGCGGCGTATCGTTGCACCATGTCAGTCCAGTCGGAGAAGGGGATTGTACGGCATCGATCATGGTCGAGAAAAAATTCGGTGCTTGCACCATCTCGAGCGTGAGGCCCCGGGCCTTCAAGAATGCCGCCAACGCGGCTTGCGTCTTCGGGCCATCGACGCCGTCAATCGGCGCGGCATCATAACCCGCGATCAGCAACAGCCGCTGAATGCCGGCAAGCCGCGCCTGCTCATCGTCATATTCGCTGTCCTCGGCGAGATAAGCCACCAGATTGCCGTCATCCGTGGCCGTCGGATTGATCTGGCTAAAGGGCGCGGGTGTCTGGCCGCCGCGACATTGGCGGGCCGCCGCAATGACGAAATTATCAGGCGCAATGCACAGCGTGTCCCCACCGCTCTGCGGGACCGGCGAGGCGCCGTACACGCCCAGCGCACGCGCGTTCAGCATGATGCGATCGGCGGTCAATGTGCCCTGCACGACCACCCGACATGCGGCCGGATCGATGCGAAACCATCCGCGCGTGGCGGTCGCGGCCTTGTCATCAATGCCGATCGCGACCTCGACGACGTAGCTCATCCGATTGCAGAGCTTGAGGTCGGCGTAAGCGGGTCCCGCCGGAACGGAAACGCCGATGATGGTGGCGACGAGAGCGACAGTTGCGCAACCGACGGACCGCCGCGTGCGCAGGCGTGTAAGGGTAGGCTGCGCAAGCCGGACCAGCTTGCGCGGCCACGAAGTTGGATAGGCATTCGCCATCACTTGTGAATCAGCGTGCCGGTGCCCTGGTTGGTGAACAATTCGAGCAAGACCGCATGCTGCATCTTGCCATCGATGATGACCACGCCCTGCACGCCCTGCTCCAACGCATAGATGCACGTCTCGACCTTCGGGATCATGCCACCGGATATCGTGCCATCCGCGATCAGCTTGCGGGCGTCCCTTACCGATAGTTCCGGGATCAGCTTCTTCGACGTGTCGAGCACGCCGGGAACGTCGGTCAAGAGCAGCAGACGTTTCGCCTTCAACGCGCCGGCAACCGCGCCGGCAAACGTATCGGCGTTCACGTTGAAGGTTTGGCCGGTTCGCGACGTCGCCAGCGGCGCCAGCACCGGAATCAGCTCATGGCCGATCAACTGATTCAAAAGCGTTAAATCAACCTTTTCAGGCTCGCCGACAAAGCCGAGATCCACCACTTTTTCGATTTGCGAACCCGGATCGACCATGCTGCGGCTCGCTTTGACCGCGCTCACCATGCTGCCGTCCTTGCCGCACAGGCCGACCGCCTTGCCGCCGGCCTCGTTGATATAGCCGACCAGCTGCTTGTTGATCGAACCGGCGAGCACCATTTCGACGATCTCGATGGTGGCGGCGTCGGTGATGCGCAGCCCGGCCGCGAATTCCGACTGAATGCCGAGCCGCTTCAGCATGGTCGCGATCTGCGGGCCACCGCCATGCACCACCACCGGGTTGATGGCGGTCTGTTCCAGCAGAACGACGTCACGGGCGAATGCTTTGGCGAGATCCTCCGCGCCCATTGCATGGCCGCCATATTTGATGACGATCGTCTCATCGTCATACTGCTGCATATGCGGCAGCGCCTCGGACAGGATCCGGGCCTGGTCGAGCGGACTGATTTTCGAAACATCGGCCATGAAACGGGTCTCGTGGTCAGCGGGGTCGGGGCGGTTTCTATCTGATTGGCGGGCATGGCGCAAAGCATGTCCGCCGCGCCATCAGGGGCTACGGCGCGGCCATGCCGCCGCGACCGCCAGCAACAACCAGCTCAGGATCAGAAGCGTGCCGCCGGTAGGCGCGGCCAAGGGAAACAGGCTGTGACCGGCATATTGGCGTAGCGTCAGATCGGTCGCGAATAGCGTAGCCGCAACCACGAATCCCCATGCCGCGGCAATCGCAAGCTGGGCATTGACGATGGCGCGCTCGCTCAGCGCCACGGTTGCGAGCACGGCGCTCGCGTGAAACAGCAGCATCGAGGAAGCTGGTCCCAACCGGCTCGCATCCGCCTGATGCGCTGATGCGGCGGCGAGAATGACACCTCCCGCGCCCATGATTGCAGCCAGAACGATCAGCGCGAGCGCCGGGCTAGGTCCCGACATCAACTGCGCTCACGAAGCACACGCACCATCGCCGCGCGCAATTCGGACATGCCCGCGCCGGAGCGCGACGACGTCACCAGCACCTCCGGAAAGGCCGCCGCGTGCTGCGCCAATGCGCCGGTGAGATCGGCGAGGCGTTGCTCGAGCTCTGCCGGCTTCACCTGATCGGCCTTGGTGAGCACCACCTGATAGCTGACAGCGGACTCGTCGAGCGTTTTGAGGATGTCGAGGTCGATCTCCTTGAGGCCGTGACGCGCGTCGATCAGCACATAGACCCGCGCCAGATTGCTGCGACCCTGCAGGAATTTCCGGATCAGCGCCGTCCAGGACGCAACCTTGGTTTTGGGCGCCGAGGCGAAACCGTAACCGGGCATGTCGACCAGCCGCAAACCTGATTTGTCCGGCCCTTCGAAGAAGATCAGTTCCTGGGTGCGGCCCGGCGTGTGTGAGGTTCGCGCTAACGCATTGCGGCCGGTCAGCGCGTTGATCAGGCTGGACTTGCCGACGTTGGAGCGGCCGGCAAACGCAACCTCCACGCCTGACATCGGCGGCAGCGTCTCGATCGAGGGCGAGGCCCAGAAGAATTGCCATTCGCCGGCGAAAAGCTTGCGCCCCAGTTCGATCAACTCCGCATCGGCATCCATGGTCATGCGAAGATTCCCGAGGCATCAGGCCGTGGCCCATCCTTCGAGACGCGGCCAAGAGGCCGCTTCTCAGGATGAGGGAGAGTTCGTAGCGCGAAGCAACCCGAGAGCCTATGTCGCCTTCTTGGAAGCGAAGGTGGCCCTGAGATTGTCGAACAGTTCGACCTTCACGCCGTTGCGACGCATGATGAAGCTTTGCTGCAGCACTGAAAGCAGGTTGTTCCACGCCCAGTAGATCACGAGACCCGCTGGGAAGCCGGCCAGCATGAACGTGAAGATCAGCGGCATCCAGTCGAAGATCATCTTCTGGGTCGGATCGGGCGGCGTCGGATTGAGCTTCATCTGGAACCACATCGTGATGCCCATGATGATCGGCCAGACGCCGAGCGCCAGATAGTGCCCGAACAGCGGCACCTGGGTCGGATCGAAATGCAATAGCCCGAACAGGTTGAACAGATTGGTCGGGTCGGGCGCGGAGAGATCCTTGATCCAGCCGAAGAACGGCGCGTGCCGCATTTCGATGGTGACGAACAGCACCTTGTAGAGCGAGAAGAACACCGGAATCTGCAAGGCGACGGGAAGACAACCGGCGATCGGATTGATCTTCTCCTTCTTGTAGATTTCCATCATCTCCTGCTGCTGCTTCATCTTGTCGTCGGGATAACGCTCCTTCAGCGCGGCCAATTGCGGCTGCACCGACTTCATCTTCGCCATCGACGCATAGGATTTGTTGGCAAGCGGGAAGAACAGCAGCTTCACCAGCACCGTGACCAGCAGAATGGCGATGCCGAAATTGCCGACAAGATGATAGAAGAAGTCCAGCGCCAGGAACATCGGCTTGGTGATGAAGTAGAACCAACCCCAATCGATCAGCAGATCGAAATGGTTGAGCGAAAGCTGCTTGTTGTAGCCACCAAGTCCCGCGAGCGGAAAATTGATGCCGACCACGCTGGCTTCCTTGGCGCCTGCGAACAGGCGCGCGTTTGCACTCGCGCTGCCGCCGATCGGGATGGTCTGCGGATCCTCCAGATAATCCGTCTGGTAGGTGCGAACCGTGCCGACTAGGTTGGAAGAGAAACGGGCCTGAAGCTGTGCGTTGGTGTCGGGCAATAAGGCGGACGCCCAGTATTTGTCGGTAATTCCGAGCCAGCCGTCCGTGACCTTGAAGCTGACCGACTTTGCATCGTCGATTTTTTTGTAACCGTATTCCTGCAGGCCCTGGTCGCCGAGATAGCCGATCAGGCCCTCGTGCAGAATGTAGTAGCCCGCAACCTGTGGGGTGCCGTGCCGGGAAATCAGAGCGAACGGGTACACCGTGAGCGGCGCATTGCCGACATTGGTGACTTCGTCCTTGATCGTGAACAGGTATCGATCGTCGATCGAGATAGTGCGGCGGAACGTGAGTCCCTCGCCATTGTCATACTTCAGCGTGACCGGACTGCCGGGCGTTAGGCTGTTTGATCCTTCCTGCTGCCAAACCGTGTTCTGGTCGGGAAGTCTTGCTGTCGAGCCGGTGGCTCCGACCCAGCCGAACTCGGCGTAATAAGGATTGGCGGTATTGGAAGGCGAGTACAGCACGATCGCAGGCGAGCTCGGATCGACGGTCTCGCGGAACTGGACCAGCGACAGATCGTCAATGCGCGCGCCCTTCAACGAAATGCTGCCGGTCAGGCGCGGTGTGTCGATCTTGACGCGCGGCGTGGCGGCGAGGGCGGTCTCTCGACTGACGACCGCCGCCGTCGAAGGCGACTGGGCGGGGGCGTTGGCCGACGGCGCCGTGTTGCTGGGCGGGGCCGTCGACGGGGTCGTCGCATGTTCGGCCTGCGGCGCTGGCTTCACCATCTCGCTCTGGGCCTGCTGCGCCGCGCGCTGCTTCTCCATCTGCGGCATGTTGTAGAAATACTGCCACGCGATCAGCACGAGGCCGGACAGAATGACGGCGAGGATGGTGTTGCGATTATCGGTCATCGTTCAGGTTCTCGTCATTCAATTCGGTTTTCGCAATTCGGTTTTCGGCTTGCATCAAGCGGTCGCGTCGTGAGGCTTCCTGGGCTGCCGATCGAGGCGACGCAGCGCCAAGCGGAGGTCGTCGAGCATGATGGTGAAGTCGCGATTCAACGCCGCACGACGGCCGACTAGCACATAATCACTGTGCGGTCGCATTGTTATGACGTCCAGCCGCTTCACCAATTCGCGAAGCCGCCGGCGGATGCGATTGCGCTCGGTGGCGGTGCCGTTCTTCCTGGTGACGGTGAAGCCAATCCGGATCGGACCATCGTCCTCGCGCCGTCGGCTTTGGACTACGAAGGCAGCGCTAGTGACCCGCGCGCCATTGGCAACGGCGAGGAAGTCCGCCCGCTGCCTTAGCCGATCCATGAGGAATCTCCGGGAAGCCCGGCTCAGGCGCTCAGACGCTTACGGCCCCGAGCGCGGCGCGCGGCGAGCACCTTGCGGCCGCCGGTGGTCGCGAGGCGGGCACGGAAGCCGTGACGGCGCTTGCGCACCAGTTTGCTGGGTTGATAAGTCCGCTTCACGGCTCGTTCTCCGCTGACCGGGCAATTGTGCCTGATAATGAGGTTAGTCCGGTGATGGCGGGCCCAAACGGGCCGTTTCCGGCCTTTAATGGGCCGCCCCGGTGAGACCGGGTCATCGCGGACAATTGGCGCGGCTTATACGGGAGCGGCCGGTTTCCGTCAACGTTGGGCAACTCGTGTTTCGCGTCGTTCCAATGACGCAATCCCGCCTGCAAATTCATCGGATTATATCGCTCGGCGGCATTTTTCCGGGCGGGGATAGCGGCCTTCTGCCGCGGACACTACATGATGGAACCGGCAGTCATTAGCGATCTGTAATTTGACCCCCAAAAAAGCCGGTCGCATCCTGCAAACGAGGCGGGAAGGCAGATACGTGTCAGAAAGCCAGCAACAGCCGAGCATCGGAATGCGGCGGCCCAGGCCGCTCCGTCGCCTTGGCCTGTCCGGCAAGCTATTACTGCTGACAATTCCGCTGGTGATGATCGCTGAAGTGCTGATCTATGTCCCCGCGATCGCCAATTTCCGGATCAATCGCCTGAATGATCGCCTGGCCGCGGCGAATACTGCGGCGCTGGTGCTCGATGCCGCGCCATCGGGCATGGTGCCGGATTCGCTGGCGCGCCAGATCCTGCGCAGTATCGGCGCGCGGGCGGTGGCGATCAAAATGGGCCAGCAGCGGCGGCTTCTGGCCAGCGCCGATCTGCCGCGCTCGATCGATCATGATTTCGACATGCGCTCGATGACCGTCTGGTCGGCGATCGTGGATTCCCTGGAGATCATGCTGGAAACCGGCAACCAGTCGATCCGCGTGATCGGGCCGGCGCCCGGCAGCGCGCAGTTCATCGAGGTGGTGATCGATGAAGCGCCCCTGCGTCAGGCGATGTACCGGTTTTCGCGCAATCTGCTGTTGATTTCGCTGGGCATCGCGGTGCTCACCGCCGCGCTTGTGTACCTGGCCCTGCATTATCTATTCGTGCGGCCGATGCGGCGTTTGACCGCGAGCCTGGTGGCGTTCCACGAAAACCCCGAAAGTTCAGCGCGCATCATCGTGCCCAGCCAGCGCGGCGACGAGATCGGCGTCGCTGAACGCGAATTGTCGGACATGCAGCGCGACCTGGTCTCGATGCTCCATCAAAAGAGCAGGCTCGCGGCGTTGGGGCTGGCGGTTTCGAAAATCAATCACGACCTGCGCAACTTGCTGGCTTCCTCGCAATTGCTTTCCGATCAACTGGCAAGTGTGCCCGATCCGCGCGTGCAGCGCTTCGCTCCGAAACTGATGCGCTCGCTCGAGCGCGCGATCGCGTTCTGCCAATCGACGCTGTCCTATGGTCGAGCGCAGGAGGCGGCGCCGGACCGCCACATGATGCTGGTCGAGCCCATCGTTGCCGAGGTTCGCGAGTCCGCCGGGTTAGTGTCGGATGCCTCGATCACCTGGATCAGCGCGATCGAGCGCGGGCTCACCATCGATGCCGACCCCGATCAGTTGTTTCGCGTGCTGCTCAATCTGGTGCGCAACGCGGCGCAGGCGCTCGACAACCGGCCGCAGGCCGATGCCGCGCCGAGACAGATCCGCATCACCGGCCGGCGCGAGGGTAGCGTCGCGATCTTGGAGATTTCCGATACCGGCCCCGGTCTTCCGCAACGGACTCGCGATCACCTGTTCGAAGCCTTCCAGAGTTCGGGTCGGCCCGGTGGCAGCGGCTTGGGATTGACGATCGCCGCCGAACTGGTCCGCGCCCACGGCGGCGAGATCCACCTGGTGGAGGGCACGATCGGCGCCACGTTCCGGATCGCGATACCGGATCGCCCGGTGGAACTCCAGACCATTCGCAACGAACGCGCGCGGGCTTAGCGGCTGCTCGCCCGTCCTCATTCCCCGCGTATCACGACTTGTTAGCCACCGCGCTCGTTCCAGGTGCTTTACCGCGCGATTTTGCACGTAAATCGAGGACGAAACGCCGCCCCGTCGCACCTTGCCAAGCCGGTCCGGAGCCGGTAGCTATGGCGCGCTTTCGCGACCTCTGAAATGATTTCCGAATGCATGCGGCATCGGCGGCCCTTGGGTCCCGAAAGGCTTTGCGAAAAACGCGCCCGTAGCTCAGCTGGATAGAGCACCAGACTACGAATCTGGGGGTCAGGAGTTCGAATCTCTTCGGGCGCGCCAG
>NZ_DATEPI010000122.1:0-16005 GCF_035273305.1 Bradyrhizobium sp.
CTGCAACTGGGCAAACAGGAAATTGAGATCAACGCCCGGCGTGCTGCCTCTCGACACGATGCCGACTTTGCTGGTCAGCGGATGCGCGCCGCCCAGACCATCGATCTGACGCTTGTCCGGCGACCCCATCACCGACAGCAGCACTTTATCGCGGGTCGGCTGGTCGGCAGGCAGATCAGTAGCCTTGAAGAAAGGGCCTCGTGACGTGCCTCCGCGCATGAAAAGACAGGGAATTGCAGTTTGCATGATCCGGACCCGACGTGACCGACGGCTTTACTGTGGCGAGTTGGACGAGCCTTCGCCAGCGTTCGCCTTCTATATCAGCTATACCAGTCCGGCATAGCCTGCCAGCGGCAACCATGCCGAAATGCTTAGGCAGGAAGTCCGTGCACCAGCGCGCTCAGCAGCCGGATCATGCGTTGGGTCAGCGGCGTCGGGCGCTTGTGTGCCGAGATGGCCAGGCACAGCACGCTCACCGGCGCCGGATCGATCAGCCTGCGCAGCGTCAATTCACCGGAGCGCGCAGAGGCGGCGACGCCATTTGGCGTGAGCACCGCGTGACCATAGCCGGCGCAGACCAGATCGATGATCGAGGAGACGCTCGATACCTCCCACGCAATATCAAGCTTGATCCCGGCCAGGCCGGCTTGTGTCTCAAGCAGTCGGCGCATGGCGTGGACCCGCTCCGGAACGATCAGAGGGTAGCGCGGCAGCTCCTTCATCGGCAGCGCTGGCAATGCGGCCTTTTTCCGCCTGGATTTGCTGGCGGCATGACTGACCAGCCCAAGCGGCTCATGCAGCAATGGTGCAATCTCCAGTCCGGGCTGTGCCTCGGGATTATAGACCAGGCCGACATCGACGCGCCCGGTCGTTACCCACTCGACGATGTGGGTCGACAATCCCTCCACGATGGCGAGGCGCGCGGCGGGAAGCTGTTGCTTGAAGCGATCAATCAATGGGACCGTGAGCTGCCGTCCCATGCTCGGCGGCAACCCGATCGTAACGCGTCCAACCGGCTCATCGCGATTGGCGCCAAGGTCTTCACGCGCATGAGCCATCAACTGCATGACCGCGACACTGTGGTCGAACAGCCGCTTGCCGGCGTCGGTCAGGGTGACGCCGCGCCCGTTGCGAAGAAAGAGCTGCTGGGTCAACTCGGTCTCGAGGCTCCGCACCTGTCGGCTAAGCGCGGGCTGAGCGATATCGAGCGCCAATGCCGCCTTGCTGAAACTGCCCAGCTCCGCAACCTGCACGAAATATTCAAGCTGCTTGAGGTTCATGGAAACGAGGCAGTCCTGTCCTGGCGCAGTCCCCTGATGCCGTGCGCTCGGCGCGATAATCTAGCGCGGAAATCTCATTGCGGCGGCGCCTTTTATTGCTTCGGGATGCCGGCCCTGTCGATCACGGCGCGCCATTTGTCGATGTCGGATTTCAGCCGCGCTGAAATCTCCTCAGGCGTGCTTGCCTTGGCTTCAATGCCGAGTTCGAGAAGCTGTTTTTTCACGTTCGGCTCGTCCAATATTTCGCGCAAGCTGCGATTCAGCGTGCTTATGATCTCCGGCGGGGTGCCCTTGGGAGCGAAAAATGCGTTCCAGGAGACAACGTCGTAATCGGCAACGCCACTCTCGCGCAAGGTGGGAATAGCCGGCGTGGCTTCGGAGCGAACCGCGCCCGAGGAGGCAAGCGCCCGGATCTTGTGGTCGATGAGATTGCCCTTCATTGAGGAGTAACTGTCGATCATGAGAGCGAGATTGCCCTGCATGGTGGACACCAGAAGTTCGGGGCTCGCACGATAGGGAACGATGGTGAAATCAATTCCCGCTGCGGTCTTGAACAGCTCCGCCGATAGATTTTGCGTGCTTCCGACATTGATCGTTCCGATGTTGAGCGCGCCCGGTTTTGCTTTCGCGGCCGTGATAAAATCGGCAAGCGTTTTGAATTCCGAGTTGGCATTGGTTGCGAATATGAAATCAAAAAAGCCTATACTGGAAATCGGCACGAAATCCCGCAGCGGATCGTAAGGCAAGCTCTTGAACAAGGACACGCTGACCGCGGTGCCATTCGACAGCAATGCCAGCGTATGCCCGTCCGGCGGAGAGGAGATGACGGTTCGGGCCGCGGCGATGCCGCCGGCGCCGGGCTGGTTTTCGATATAGAAACGACCGCCGAGCTTGGCGCCGAGCCTTTCGGCAACAACGCGCGCAGTGATGTCGGCAACACCACCGGCCGCGAAAGGCAAAATGATGCGCACCGCCTTGCTCGGATATTTGGTCTCGGCAGTACTCGCGCGCTGGGGAATTGCCAGCCCGAGCATGACAATCAACGCTAACGAGAGCCGGAGGAACATGCGGAAAGTGCTATTGCTGGCTGTGATCGGCAAATTCGCAGGAGGCGGCATCGGGGCAGGGTACTCGTTATTGCGCTGTGTCGGAGCTATCAGCAAAGGGAGCAGCATGGCTATCGTGAACGCCCTGCGTACTATAACTTCGAATTAGAGTGGAGGAGATACTCATGAAACTAATTGGTGTGTTGGCCGCACTTTGCGCGATTTGTAGTCCGGTGATGGCTCAAACCAGCGAATGTCAATCGATCGCAAAAGCAAGCAATCGGCTCGCTTGCTACGACAAAGCCATGCCGCCATTGCCCAAGGGAAAGACTGCCGCCACGTCGCCTGTTTCGTCAGTGGAGCCGGCCCAGCTTGGCGACGCGTTGGCCGCGGAAAACGCCCGGCTGGACGTAAAGATCAACAATATTTGTCGCGGTTGTTGAACGCTCCAAGTCCCGCTTGCGTGAGATTTCGGCCATATCAGCGGTCGATCCCGGCGCGATCGGACCGGGCCGGCTCATCTTGGTGGTCGGCCCGAGCGGCGCCGGCAAGGACACGTTGATACGCCTCGCGCAGGTCACCTGCGGCGGTGACAACAAATTCATCTTTGCGCGCCGCGTAGTCACGCGCGCGGCCACGGCTTACGAAAGTAATGAGCAGGTCAGCCCGGAAACCTTTCGGCTGGCGCGTATCGAGCGCGAGTTTGCGGTGGATTGGGAGGCGCACGGCCATTGCTATGCCTTGCCACGCGCGATCGTCGACGACATCCGAGCGAACCACACCGTCATCGCCAATGTATCGCGTACGGTCGTTGACGCGATGCGCCGTGCCTACGCCAACGTGACGGTTGTTTTGATAACGGCGCCGCCTGAAATTCTGGTCACACGTCTGTCCGCGCGAGGACGCGACAGCGATGGCCACATTGCAGACAGGCTTAGCCGCGGAGATGGCAGCGTGACGCCCGACTTCACGATCACAAATATCGGCGGCGCCGACGACCATGCGCGTGAATTGGTGAGGATCATCAGAGCGGATTAGATGTGGTCTGACGCGTTTTCTTCACGCGAACCGTCCTCCACTTCGCTCGAAAACGCTCTCCAGTACTGCGGCACCCAGAGGACCGTGAATCGATCGCATAATTTGTGATTTCGCTTGCTGCGATGCGGTAGGCGAGCGGCATGGGACAAGCATGCTGTCAATTTACACACAGCTATTTGAAACATGCTCGCCCAGAGCATGCTAAGGTGCCGTGGCAAATTTGGCTTCACACCTCCGGAGTGGAGTTCATGAAAAAGCTCGTTGAAATTCGCGGACTCGAATCGATTTGCCGAGAGCGTGCCATGCTGGATTCCGAGCGTAAAATTTTCTGGCTGGCGCAAGCAGAAGAATGGGAGCAGCGCGCGATTGACGAAATTGCGCTGCACTTCAGGGAATGCAACGGCGATCACGAGCAGTCCGGCGCTTCCCACTAGAGACGCCACTCACTAGACAGGCCATTTACTGGATCAGAACAAGCGGGCTTGCGGGCGCATCATGACGCTCGCGCTTCTCAACAGCCGGCTGTTCGGGTCTCAGTATGGCGCGCCGGTTCAACCGGCGCGATCAGCACTCAGCGCAATCGCGCGACGGTCGCTTGGGGCTGTCCTTGCGGCACCTGGATGGTCTGCCTGACTTCAGCGCAGCAGTCCGAACACTCATAAACAAAATCGATCCTGGCCATATTCCAGTGCGGCTCGACTTCCCTGACATACATTGGCAGGAGTCCTACGCAGCCGGGACAGATCATTGGGGCGATGTCGGCTTCGTGCTGATCGCGATGCTGAATGTAGGCTGGCATTTCGGCTCTCCTTCACACGCAAGCACGTGAATCTCAACCCCACGCTAATTTAGCAGCGGTTCGCGCAGCACATCATGAACTCTCTCGAACGTACAAAGAACGCATCCATATTGTTCGTTTCTGTGGCATTCCTGTAACATTTCCATTCGCCACCAGATCGCCACAACTTGCTTCTGTTTGCTCCGACCGTTCAACTGCGGCGGTGGCTTTCTCGGACGCAATGTCGGAACAATCGCCTGCAACGGGGAAACAACAGGGAGAACTGCAATGATCGGGTTTTCTGTGCAACCGATTGGGCGCAGGGTGAGTCCGGAATTCGTTCGCAAATACCGATCGCTGCCAGTGGCGAATGTCAGCGATTGCATGTCGCGGCTGACGGGCGCCGGGCCACGCTTGCGGCCATATCATGGCGAAGGTGTGATGTCGGGGCCGGCGTTGACCGTGAAGACCCGGCCCGGCGATAATTTGATTGTGCACAAGGCGCTCGACGTCGCGTTGCCCGGCGACGTGGTCGTTGTCGATGCGGGAGGCGACCTGACCAATTCGATCGTCGGCGAGATCATGATCAGCTATGCGATCAATCGTGGGCTGGCTGGTCTCGTCATCAACGGCTCGATCAGGGATTCCGATGCGCTTCGCCGGCTGAGTTTTCCGGTTTACGCCGCCGGCGTCACTCATCGCGGGCCATTGAAGACCGGTCCCGGAGAAATCGGGAGGCCGATTGCATTCGACGGGATGGTAATCGAGCCCGGCGACTTGATCATTGGTGACGGTGATGGCGTGCTTTGCATTCCCTTCCATGAGGTCGAGGAGGTGTACCAGGCGGCCGCGGCCAAAAAGAAATCGGAAGACAAGACTTTGGCCGATTTGAAGGCTGGCGGATCAATGGACCGAAGCTGGGTCGACGCTGCCCTCAAGCAGTTGGGTTGTGAATTCCGCGAATGAGTCAGTGGCGAAACCGGGCAGGGACCGGCGGCGGCATCGATCGCCAACGCCATTGCCAACGCCACCGGGAAAGGGTTGCCCGATCTGCCATTGACGCGAAAGAAGATCAAGGATGCGATCGACGCCTGAATGCTGTTAAACCCTCGCCCGTGGGCACAGCCGTGCCCGTTGAAATTGTTGTTTCCAAGGAGTGAAGTCCATGACGCACGCCATCCGCTTTCACAAGACCGGCGGCCCCGAAGTTCTGGCCTGGGAGGAAGTCGCTCTCGGCAAACCAGGTCCCGGAGAAGCGCGCATTCGCCATACCGCGGTCGGGCTGAACTTCATCGACATCTATAATCGATCAGGCCTTTATCCGGTGCAGTTGCCAAGCGGGCTCGGCGGTGAGGCCGCCGGCGTTGTCGAGGAAGTCGGGTCCGGCGTCACCGACCTGAAAGCCGGGGACCGTGTTGCCTATGGCGCCGCGCCGCTTGGGGCCTATGCCGAAGCCCGACTGATCCCCGCCGAGCGCCTGCTGAAAATTCCCGATGGGATCGACGACAAGATCGCGGCGGCGATGATGCTGAAGGGGCTGACGGCGCAATACCTGATCCGCCAGACGTATCGCGTCAAAGCCGGTGACACCATCCTGCTGCATGCAGCTGCGGGCGGCGTGGGTACGATTCTCAGCCAATGGGCGAAACATCTCGGCGCCACCGTGATCGGCACCGTCGGCAGCGATGAAAAGGCGAAGCTCGCCAAGGCGAACGGTTGCGCCCACACGATCATCTATACACGCGAGGATTTCGTAAAGCGCGTGGACGAGATCACCGGCGGCAAGAAGGTGCCGGTGGTTTATGATTCCGTCGGCAAGGACACTTTCCTGAAATCGCTCGATTGCCTGGCGCCACTCGGCGTCGCCGCGCTGTTCGGGCAATCATCCGGCAACGTCGATCCGCTCAATCTCGGGCTGCTGGCGCAAAAGGGATCGCTCTATGTCACCCGGCCGACGCTCTTCACCTATGCCGCCAAACGCGAGAACCTCGTCGCCATGGCGAAGGAATTGTTCGATGTCGTGAAATCCGGCGCGGTCAAGATCGAAGTGAACCAGACTTATCCGCTCAAGGAAGCGGCCAAGGCGCATGCCGATCTCGCCGCTCGCAAGACGACCGGCTCGACCGTGCTGACGATTTGAGGCCTGACGGTTTTTCTTTGCAAGAAAGTGGCATGAGGTGAGGCGGGCAGGTTGCCCGCCTCAATCACGTTTCTCCCTTGAAGCTCAGCAGGCGCCGGATCATCCGCAAGTTGGCATAGTCCACCATTTTTCCGTCGACGGTGACGGCAGCCTGACCGTTCCGTTCCGCTTCTTCCATTGCCGCAACCACGCGCTGGGCATAGGCCAGTTCCTCATCGGAGGGGATGAAGGCGTTGCGCGTGGCTTCAATCTGGGAAGGATGGATCACCTGCTTGCCATCGAATCCCATCGCCGCTGCCTTTGCCGCCGTGGCCGCGGTCGCAACCGGGTCGCGGAATGCGCCGCAGGGACCATCGATCGCGCGCAGACCGAACGCGCGCGCCGCCACCAGCAGGCGCATCATTGGATAGGCGAACAGATCGAGCGGAGTTTCCTTGTGTCCATCCGCAGCACTTCCGACGTGCCTGTATCCCGGTGGCGATGCGCCGATCTCGGCGCTGCGTGCTCCGATCGAAGCCGCGAAGTCACCGACGCCAAGATGCAATGCGCTCACAAGGCGATCCGATCCTGCAAGCGCCTCCACATGGATCAGCCCGCGTGCGGTTTCGATCAGCAACTCCATTTGCGGAAGCGTGGTGCGCGTTCCGGCGGCGGCTGAAATCCAGCTCGCGATCTTTGCGATATCAGCAACGCTTTCCGCCTTGGGAATGAGAAACGCATCGAGCCGCTCGATGCCGGCGAGATGCTTGATCTCAGATTCGATCATCGGACTGTCGACGGCATTGAGCCGAACGGCGACCGTCTTGTTGCCCCAATCGTGCGTGGTCAACGCGTTTGCGGCTGACTCGAGCGCGGCGGCTTTCTCCGCTGGCGGCACCGCATCTTCCAAATCCAGGAACACGGCGTCGGCTGCCGAGGCGGCTGCATTCTGGACCAGCCTGGTACGATGAGCAGGCGCAGCGAGATAGGTTCGGGTCAGGCGCGCAGCCGTCATGATGGCGTGTTTTCCAACAGGCCGAGTTCGGCCAGTATCGCATCCGTGTGCGCGCCTACGGCTGGAATGTCGCCCATGACCGGCGCTACGCCGGGAATGGTGATCGCTGGAAGGAAGCTCATCAGCGGACCGTTCGGCGAGCCCACTTTCTGCACGCGATCGCGCGCATGAAGTTGCGGATGCGCCAGGAATTCTTCGACGCTGTTCATGTTGGCGTTGGCGATGGCGGCAGCGTCGAGCCGTTGCAGCACCTGCGTGGCGGAGAATTTTGCGAAGTGCTGCTCGATGATCGCCTGCAGCGCGTCGCGGTGCTGCATCCGCTGTGGGTTGGTGCAGAAGCGCCGATCGCTTGCCAGCTGCGCATCCTCCAGCACCTCACCGCAGAGCGCGTTCCATTCCCGCTCGTTCTGGATGCCGAAGAACACCACCGCTCCATCGCCGCAGCGAAACGGACCATAGGGCGCGATGGTGGCATGCCGGGTGCCGCTGCGGATCAGGGGCTTACCCGCGCCATCGGTGTAATAGGCGGGATAGCTCATCCACTCGGTCATGGAATCGAAGAGCGAGACTTCGAAGGCCATGCCCTTGCCGGTGCGCTCGCGATTGAACAGCGCCATCAGCACGCCGTTGACGACGTACATGCCGGTCGCGGTATCGACGACGGCGATGCCGCATTTCGCCGGTTGCTCCTCGGTGCCGTTGACCGAGATAAATCCTGCCTCGCACTGAACCAGGAGGTCGTAGGCCTTTTTCTCACTGTACGGGCCGCCGCTGCCGTAACCGGAAATGTCGCATGCGATCAAACGCGGGAAGCGCCCGACGAGGGTCGCCGCGTCCAGGCCTTGTCGTTTGGCCGCTCCCGGCGCGAGATTTTGCAGGAACACGTCAGCACGCGGCAACAGCGCGTCGAGCACGCGCTTGCCTTCGATGCTTTTGAGGTCGAGCGAAAGGCTCTCCTTGGAGCGATTGGTCCAGGCGAACTGGCTCGACATGCCGTTCATCACTTGATCGTAGTCGCGGCAGAAGTCGCCTTTGCCGGGGCGCTCGATCTTGATGACCCGCGCTCCCCAATCGGCAAGATGCCGGCTTGCAAGCGGTGCGGCGATCGCCTGCTCGAGCGATACGACAGTAATGCCTGACAGCGGCAGGTTCGCCCGTGTTCCGTCCATGATTATCTCCGATCATTTTCGATCGGGTATAGCCGGTTCCTGGCTCGAAGCGGAATACCGATTGGATGCGCTGTTATGCGGCGGCGCCGCTACTCCGCCGACGCCGGCGCGCGTTCGAGCGCGTCATCGTGACCGAGCATGAGCACGATACCCATGGCGATGATCCCGAGGGCCGCCAGCAGCAGCAGCCCGCCTGCGTAGCTGCCGGTGTGGTCCTTGATCCAGCCCATCGCAAATGGTCCCGCAAAACCAGCGAGGTTGCCAATCGAATTGATGACCGCGATCCCCGCGGCAGCCGCCGCGCCAGACAGGAATGCGGTCGGGAGTGTCCAGAACACCGGGAGGCAAGCGAAGATTCCAAAGCCGGCTACGCAAAACGACAGCATCTTTAGCGTGGGATCATCGAGCGCGGTGGACACCGCGATACCGGCGGCGGCGAGGAACAGGGGAAAGGCCGCGTGGAATCGCCGCTCGACGTGGCGATCGGAGCGACGGCCCCACCACACCATGGCGACAAGTCCGACCACATAAGGCGCAGCGGAGACAATCGTGGTGAGAAACGTGTTCAGGCCAAACGCTTTGACGATCTGAGGCAGGAAGAAGCTGAGCCCATAATTTGTCGCCACAGCGCCGAAATAGACCAGGCTCAGCCCGATCACGCGCGGGTTCACCAGCGCCTGGGTCACGGTATAGCTGTGCAGGGTCTCGCGATGGCGGCGCTCGACTTCCAGTCTTTCGGCTAGCCAGTTTCGCTCGTCGGTCGCGAGCCATGTCGCGTCTGCGGGCCGGTCGGTGAGATAAAAGAACACCACGCCGGCAAGAATGATCGCAGGCACGGCCTCAATGACGAACAGCCATTGCCAGCCGGCGAGACCAAGCCCGCCGTGTAGATACAGCAGTGCGCCCGAGATCGGCGCGCCAATCACGGTCGATAAGGGAATGGCGGCCATAAAGTAGCCGACGATCCGCGCCCGATATTCGGTAGGAAACCACAGTGTCAGATAGAAGATGATGCCGGGAAAGAAGCCGGCCTCGGCCGCACCGAGCAGAACCCGGAGCAGGTAAAAGGTGTGTTCGTTGCCGAGTCCGGTGGCGCGGGCGATATTCGGAATAAACGCCATCGCGCCCGAGAGTATTCCCCAGCTCAGCATGATCCGGGCGATCCACTTGCGCGCGCCGAAGCGTTCCAGCAGCAGGTTGGATGGCACCTCGAAGATGAAATAGGCAATAAAAAAGATTCCGGCGCCGAAGCCGAATGCGGTCTGTGAAAGACCGAGATCCTGGTTCATCGTGAGCGCCGCGAAGCCGACGTTCACCCGGTCCAGATAGGCCACGAAGTAACAGATGATCAGGAACGGCACCAGGCGCTTCGAGACCCTGGCTATGGTGCGGATTTCCAGCGCATGCATCATTGCCGCCCGACAGCTTCACGCCGAACAAGTACCGGAGCCCCTTGTCGCCATCACCCTCACGGCACCATGGCCATGAAGTGCCGGATGACGCCGCCAATGTTCGCGTGATGGCGACGATGATGGCGTGGCGTCAGACTGGTTTCGCGGGAAGCCGTGGAGCGACCCGGGCCGATCGCCTCGAACTGCGCCCTCTGCTCGTCACTCAGCTTGTCATAGAAATCGTCAAGCGCGGTGCGAACACTCTTGACTGCGTCGAGCATGACCTCGAGCCGTTTGCGGACAGCCTCAAGCCGCGCCGGCGGCGTAATGGCTTCATTGGTCTGGCACGATGCTTTCAGCATGTCCGCCGCCTTCGCGGTCGCATCCTGCAGCGCTGCTAGACTTGCGCGTTGTGCTTCGGTCGGATGGACTCTCGCGTCGATCTCGTCGGTTGGCCAGCCGGTCACGCCGGCTTGCGTTCCGCCGCAGCTATCGATCAGCGAGTCGCCTCTCTTCGTTGAAGTTTCCGTTGAAGTTTCCGCCCGTCGTTGATCCTGGCCGAGCGCATTGAGCCGCGCCTTCTGCTGATCGTCGAGCAGATTGTAGAACCTTTGCAGCGGCGGCTGAACAATGTCGACTGCCGAAATCATCGCTTCGATCCGCTGCTGCATCACGGCGATGCGTGCCGGCGCCGTCAGGGGGATCTGGGTCGGACATGCCGACCTGATTTGCTCGGCCGCCTTTTGCGAGGCATTGGCGAGATCGTCCAGGGCGGCGCGCTGGGCATCGCTCAGTTGAAGGGTCTGCTGGATCTGATCGATCGGCAGACCGGCAATGTCCCGGCTGTCATCGCCGCATAGTTGCGCCAATTGATCCGGCGTCTTGCCGGATGTCTCAGAGGTCTGACGCCCGCTGACCCGGCGACCACCGCCGCGGTCCTGCCAATAGCCGGCGAGGGCGTCATAGCCGTACGGTGAAAAGATGCCGGCGTAGATGTCGCCATAGCCGTAATCCCAGAACGGATCATCATAGCCATAGCCCCACAGCGTGTAGTCGTAGATGTCATAATAGGCGAACGGCCAGAATAGCGGGCCAACCCAGCCGTACCCTCCATGCCGATGCCGCCACCATCCGTCCCGGCTGCGGCCGGCGTGCCATCCTGCGGTGGCCGCGGTCGCGGCGATGTGGGCGCGGGTCCGGGGATTTATGAGTCCGGCCCGGTTGTTCAAAGCTCTCGACATGGCGTGAGAGTTCAGCGCATTCCGCACCGCTCTCGATCTCACGCTGGCGTTTCTGTTTGCGAGGGTTGCCGCTTCTCTGTTTCGGCCGAACCTTGCCGCCTCGCGATTGCGATCGACCGCCGCGTTCCGGTTAGGACCGCGCGCTGTAATCGAACGCTGCGCATGGGAACGCTGGGCATGGAAACTGGGTCGCGCAGCAGATCGCACGCCCGCTGCCCTGCCGCTGAATCGCGGGCCGGCTGTTCTGCCGCTGAAGTGACGTCCGCCGAAATGCGGTCCGCCCCCGAAACGCGGGCCACCGCCACCGAAACGTGGTCCACCGCCGCCAATGTGAGGCGCACCGCCAAAACGCATTCCACCGCCGCCGATGTGCGGACCACCACCTCCGATGTGCGGAGCGCCACCAAAGCGCATGCCTCCGCCGCCACCGCCGCCAAAATGTCCGCCGGCGCCGCCACCCATCGCGTGCGGCGCGCCGCCGCCGCCGCCGCCGAAGTGTCCGCCGCCGCCACCTCGTCCAGGTTGCGCGTAAGCGCCACCAGCCAGAATTGCGGTCAGAGCAACGACGCTAAGGATCTTGATATGTGACATGGCACCCTCGGGCGCCCCCCGCGAGTCTCCAATCAGGCAGCTTTGTTGGCGTCGAATAACCCGCCCGATCTGCCGAAGTTCCCGTGACCCGCGGCGGGGGTGCTTAACTGGTTGCGCGTTGAGCGCGGATCGGAACCGCCGGTTGGGTGCGCGATTATCCCGTTCATTCCCTGGAGGAGGGGCGCATGACATTGACCAATATGTGGTTCGCGCTTGTGCTGGCGCTTGCCGGCACCGTCGCATACGCACAAAACGGAGCTCCGAGCGGGCGGGGTTCTCTCACCGGCGATCCCGCGGCAAGCTCCGCCACCCCCGGCACATCGCCGACGACCGGAAGTTCGATGAAGCCCAGTCCCAGCGGGAGCGGTACGTCCACCTCGGGCGGCAGCGATGCTAACGGCGATCAGGGCAGGGACAAGATGCCCGAGACCCAGAACGAAAAATCGCCCAAAAAGAATTGAGCGTTCGCTAGGGCCGTCGAGCGTCAACTTCCCGATGCGTCGGCTTTAAGCAGGTCGCGGGCATGATCGAAACGGTTGGCCTGCAGGTTCGCGCGTGATATCGGGACCGCCGGGAGCGCGGCTTCCGCCAGAATGTCGGCGGTGATGTCCTCGATCGAACAATCGGCGATCTCATGAATGAAGCTGATGTTCTTGTATTCACCGGAGACGATGCGTGAGATGACTTCGCGCCGGGTGATTTCGGGATCGACGATGGCTTCGCGTCCACGCCGCCCATAATCGATCATCACGACAAAATACTGCATGCGGCATGCTCTGCTATTTCCTCCCGGCGGGTGGATGTGACCTGCAATTATTTCGGAAAATCAGAAATAAGTCAAGCCTCTATTTCTGAAAAACAGAATTCGTTCTCCAATCGAGGTTCGAATCAAGGAATCAGCCCGACGGGTGCCGGTTTGGGACGGCCCTATCTCTCCGGCGCGCGGCCGCCATGGGCCTTTGCCGCCTTGCGCGCCCGGGCCGCCGACCTGGCCCGCAAACGTTCGATCTGGCCCCGAGGCAGCGTGACGCAGATTTCTCCGATCCATTCCAGCTTCACGCCCGTGATGGGCTTGGCGTTGAAGCTGGTGAGATTGACCACGGTCGGGGATTTTCCCCGGTCGATGGTTTTCAAATAGCGCTCGCCCGTCTTCAGCCTGACCGCCGCCTCTTCGCCGTAGAAGCTTGAAACGGGATGGCGCTGCTCGCGGTAGACCACGATCACATCGCCATTCTCGTACTTCGGTAGCATCGAATCACCGGACACTTCGAAGGCGATGGTTTCCTCTGAAATAGGAAACGGCAGCTCGACTTCCCCGAGGCCCTCCGGTGGCACTTGCTCATGTTCAGGCTCGATCGCGGCGCCGGCCCCGACCCGCCCCATGATAGGCACCGAATTCAGCTCGAGGTAATCGATGATCGGCTGGATTTCCGACGCCTTGATCAGCCGGATATCCGCCAGGATTTCCGAGACGGCGCCGGGGCGCACGCCCATTGCCGCCGCCAGACCGCCCTTGGTCTTGCCCGGCTTCTGCAGCCCCCGCTCGATCATCCTGACATCCAGCATCATGCATGTTTTCCGAATTTCAGAAATTATAGCAATTCCGATTATCAGAAATCAAGCTTGACTTTGATTTCGGAATATCCGAATTAGAGAACATAACATGAAACAGCGAGCGGGCGAGCATGCAGGAAAACAACTGGACACCAGAACATTCAGAGGCGCTGAGGCAGTATCTCGCCCGCGGGTTGTCGTATTCGGAGATCTCCGCCGCCATCAATTCGAAATTCAATACCAGCTACTCTCGCAACGCCGCGCTCGGCCGTGCCCGCCGCATGGGGCTTTCGAACTGCAGCCAGCCCAACGACCCTCCGTTCCATTGGCCGCGGCGGCCTTATTTGTCCAAAAGCTCATCTCTGCACGAAGCGCGCGAGCGCCATGCTCCCGAGGCCGCCAGGTTGAGCGCAGGCAGCGAGCGAGCGGAAGCGCCCAGGCTGCGGTGCGTCGCGATCGTGCCGCGCCATCTGTCGCTGGTCGATCTCGAACCCAACGATTGCCGCTATCCTTATGGCGGCGACGCGAACGGCGAACCCATCACCTTTTGCGCCCATCCTCGGTGCGAAGGTTCAAGCTACTGCACGCCGCATTTTCATCTGACGCTCGGCCCAGGCGCGCAATTGCAACGCCCGACCGGCAAACCTTCGCTGCGCGTCGTGGAGGCGGCATGAAGTCCGCGCACGTACAGAATGCCACGGGTGTGAACGGCAGGCTGCAGCTGTTACCTCGCCGCCATCGCATAGCGCATTTGCGCGCGCTGCTGCGCCAGCCGCTCGCTTGTTCGGTTCGCCGCGACCAACTCGCGGCGTTGCTGTGCATCGAAATGGTGGCCAATGAGAATCGACCAGCATGAACCGACCGTGGATGCCTCTTTATGTCGGCGATTATCTCGGCGACACCGGTCACCTCACCACCGCGCAGCACGGGGCCTACCTGCTGCTGATGATGCATTACTGGCGCAAGGGCGAATTGCCCGACGATGACCGGCAGCTCTCCAAGATCACCAAGCTTCCGCTGAAGACGTGGTGCGAGTACCGGCCGACCTTGCAGGATTTCTTTTACGACGGCTGGAAACACAAGCGCATCGACGCCGAGCTTGCGAAGATGACGCGCGTATCGCTGAAGCGCGCGGAAGCCGGACAAAAGGGCGGCATCGGTTCGGCGCTCGCGCGCATGAAGCTGGAAGACGCCTCGCGTTTTCGACACCCACCCTCCAGAGCAATTGCTGGGCGAGGGTCGGCCGATGCTTCGGCAAACGCCGACTACTCACACTCACATCAGAGTCTTCTTCAAGCGCAGACCCCGCCCGCTGATTCCGGAGAGCAGCGAGCGTCCAAGCCGGCAATTACCGTCAGCTCCGAGCTGGCGGCATATGTCGCCAGGCGAACAAGCTGACGCGAGCAACTCAACCAACTATCCGAGTGATTGACAGAAGGAGCAAGGCAAGTGGCACGGGCAAAGCGGAAGCTGCAAAGGTCGACCAAAGTGCATGACCGAAGATCCAACGAACTGCCGCGAAACGCCGAGGTGGCGGCGGTTGAAGTCGACGATCCGTTGGCGTTGGAACCGGGAGAAAAGATCGTCGCCCTGCGCTCGCTTCGCAACGATCCGCTGGGAAGACTGCATTCGCATCATCAGATCGACGAAGCTCAGTACCGGGGCGGACGCGCGTTCCAGGATGATTGGGAGAGGGCCGAGCGGGGCCCGCAGGCGGTCGATCAGACGCGCGAATATGTCGACGGCGGGCGTCCGCGAGAGCCGATCACCGAGCGTCAGCGCAAGGCGGTGCTGCGGCTCAACCGTGCCGAACGCGAACTGGGCGCCGACGGTTCCTCGCTGGTGCATGACGTGCTTGTGCTGGGATTGACGATGGAGCAGGTCGGGCAGCGGCGAGCATTGCGAGGTCAGCGGTGGATCGACTATTTCGCCCGGCGATTTCGCGAGTGTCTGGACCGCCTGGCCCTGATCTACGGATTTGCAACGCAGAAGAGGTAATTCACGTGGTTGGCGTCGCGGGCGTAAGTGGTGCGGTCCCGCGAGCCCGCGACCATCATTTATGCTTACTGAAAATGTAACGTGATCGGCGACGGCTGCCGTCTGGTGCGAGATAATCCGGACCCAAACAGGAATGAGAATGATCCAGAACCTGATCGGCGCCGCAACAAGCCCACAAATCGCGCGTTTTCGACGTCGACCCTCCTTGGGGCTCCAGCCTCCGCGAAAGGCATCCGTTAAAATTGGCGAGGACCGGTTTATCCGAATTTAGAGTTCCGCAGGTACTTTCCTTGCCGTTGAACCATTTCAGCACAACGTTATCAGGAGGCGGGTTTGAAGCGTAGCATTATGAAGTTTTTGTCTGACGAATCCGGTGCGACCGCGATTGAATACGGCCTGATCGCCGCAGGGATCGCCTTGGCGATCATTGCCGTTGTCAACGGCCTCGGCACCAACCTGAACACCAAGTTCAGCGACATCAACAGCTCGTTGAAGTAAAACTTGTTCTGCCTCCGTGTGGGGGAGAGTTGGTCTCAGTGAAACCCCGTCGGCATCTCGCCGGCGGGGTTTCATTGCTTCTGCACCGAGAGCGTACGACTCGGCGTCACCGCCGAGCGCGATCCATTACTGCTTCTGCTGCGGCTCCGTCGGCAGGTCCGGATGCGTCTCGTCATACACCAGCCACAGCTCCAGCGCGGCAAAGAACGCGACCGCGAGGCCTATGCCGATGCTGAAGTGCATCGCGCGGGTATGCGGAAAACCGAGTATCCAGGGCGAGGCGATCA
>NZ_DATEPI010000123.1:0-27469 GCF_035273305.1 Bradyrhizobium sp.
GTGGCGCGCATCGATCGGTTGCTCAACATCGCCGAATACAAGCGGCGGCAGGCCGCGCCTGGCGTCAAGGTGACAAGCCGCAATTTCGGCCGCGACCGCCGCTATCCAATTACCAATCGGTTCCGCGATTCCGGCAACGCGTTACCTGAAACCGATGACGCCTTATTGCCGCGCACTGCTCGCGGCTCGGCAGAAGCCTTCGATGGATGAACTCGGAGCGAAGGAATATCAGCGCGCAGGGATAAACGTCGGCCCGACCGTGCGGATGTGCTTGTCGCCGGCCGAAGCGGCTGCGGTTGAATCAGTTGCGGGCGCCGGCTCGGCTGGGGCAGGGGGCGCGGGAGCAGTCGCAGCGCTCGTGCCGCTCGCGCCCTTTTTGGCAGGTGCGCCTCTCGCGGCCGGGGGGCGCGCCATCTTCTTTGCGCTTTCTTCGGTGACGATGATGTCGCCCTGCTGCTCAGCGGCGGCTTTATCATCAACGCTTTTCAACGCGTCGGACCAGGTCTGTCCGGCGGCCTTGCACGCGCAGGAAGGGTTGAATTCCTGGCGATAACGAAATGCGTTCGGCAAGGCCGTGTACGGTTGACCGTTGATCGACACCGCCTGGTTCATGTCTTCGCCGGGATTGCGATAGGCATAGAGGGTGGCTTCCGCGGCCGGGCAGAGCGCGCGACAGGTCTTTTCGTCGTCGGGAAAGCGCGCCGGAACAGTGGCAAATGAGATTGGAAAGTACGCGCCGTCGCAAGAGCGGACGCAGACTGTACGGAAGGTGCCGGACTGCGGGCCGAGATCGGGGGGAGGAACATTCGGATTGATGTTGTTGTTGCCGAACAAATTATCGAGGAAGCTGCCGGGGCCACGCAGTGCGTTGGCGTATTGGGGACCGCAATTGTTCTGGGCGAGAGCGGTGAGGACGGAGCGGCGTTGATTATCGCGTTCGGCACCGCCAAGCCCGCCGCTGCGCAGGCGCTCCAAACTGGTCGTGATCTGCTCCAGGTTGGCGCGCATCTGCTGAATCTGGTTGTTGACCGGGCCGCATTGCGCCGATGGCCCGCTGAACAGCGAGAAAAAACCGGAACTGTCGCAGCCCATGCGCTTCGCCTGCAGCGTGACTCTATCGAGCTCGCCCTGCTGCTTCATTGCGGCGTCCTGGTATCGGCGGATCTGTTCTTCCTTGGCCGGATCGGCGCCGCCTCGGTCAATGCTCGCCAGTTGCGCTTCCAGCCGCGGGCACATCGGGTTGACCGGGGCTCCCGGCACGCCCTGCTGCTGCGGAGGCGATCCCGCGTTCATCTGCGCCCAAGCGTCAACGTTGAACGCGCCGGCGCTGGTTAGCGCGGCGCATGCCACAATCGAGCGGAACAAGGTCGATCGGAAAAAGACGGTGATCAGTGCTTCGGGCATCTCTGGCCAATGCGGGCGACGACGCGCTTCCAATAGCCGCTTCTCGGGGCAGCGTCACGTCGTTTCCGGGGCGCAGGTGTGGCGAGTCATCCGCCTGCCGAGAGCGGGCTCAGCGTTGGCACGTAATGGCCACGTATTCGATGCATCCGGCGTGATTGCAGTTGTCGCCCTTGGGAACCGAGCCGGTAATTTCCTCCGGGTCAACGCGCCGATAGGAGGTCGCCCCGGTGAAATCCCGCGACTGACAATAGAATCGGGCTGCATGGGCGCCGCATTTGTCCCCTTTGGCGAGACACTGGTCGACGCCATAGGCGTCGGCTTGGTTGGCGATGATAAAGACGCGGCTGTCGGCCAATGCAGCCGAAGTGAGCGTGATGAAAGCACAGGCCAAAACCGCGGATACCGATCGCATGCTGCACCAAGATCCGGATGAGGGAGTCCCGGAATCGGATAAACCGGAAACCTTAAGGATGATTAACTGCGGCGGGCCGTTCGGCCAGTCCCACAGGCATTTGTGAGCCACTTGACGCGATCCCCTCAGCTGGCCCATGGTGGCCGGCATGAACGGTTTCCTCGCCATTTGTGGCATTTGCCGCGAGATTATGAGCTAGCGATTCGCTGGCTGAGGCCGTCTTTTCTCAAACGAGATCACTGGACGCCCGGCCGCAAGGGAACGGGATATCCATGGATTTGCGTCTCTACGATACGTTGAGCAGGGAAAAGCGGAGCTTCGTGCCGCTCGATCCCCAAAACGTGCGCATGTATGTCTGCGGACCGACCGTCTATGACTACGCCCATATCGGCAATGCGCGTCCGGTGATCGTGTTTGACGTGCTGTTTCGGCTGCTGCGTCACGTCTACGGCGAGCGGCACGTGACTTATGTCCGCAACATCACCGATGTCGATGACAAGATCAATGAACGCGCTACGCGTGATTTCCCTGGGATGCCTCTGAACGAGGCGATCCGGAAGGTCACTGAACAGACCGAGAAGCAGTTTCACGAGGACGTCGACGCGCTGGGTTGCTTGCGCCCGACCGTTGAACCGCGCGCCACCGAACATATCCCGGAAATGCGCGAGATAATCGAGAGGTTGCTGCAGCGCGGTTTTGCTTACGTGGCGGAACATCACGTGCTGTTTTCGCCGGAGGCGATGAACGCGGCGAATTCGATTCTGCCGCGCTACGGGGCGCTCGCCAATCGTTCGCTGGACGAGATGATCGCCGGCGCGCGCGTCGACATCGCGCCCTACAAGCGCGAGGCGACCGATTTCGTGTTGTGGAAGCCATCGAAGCCGGGCGAGCCGTCATGGCCGTCGCCGGGCGGCATCAAGGTGGAGGGACGGCCGGGCTGGCATGTCGAATGCTCGGCGATGGCGTGGAAGCATCTCGGCGAGCAGTTCGATATCCATGGTGGCGGCATCGACTTGGTGTTTCCGCATCACGAGAACGAATTGGCACAGAGCTGCTGCGCATTTCACGAAAGCGTCATGGCAAACTTCTGGATGCACAACGGCTTTCTGCAGGTCGAAGGCGACAAGATGTCGAAGTCCGAGGGTAACTTCGTGACGATCAGGGACTTGCTGGCGGATTGGCCGGGCGAGGTGCTGCGGCTTACGATGCTAAAGACGCATTATCGCTCGCCGATCGATTGGACCTTGAAGAGCGTGGAAGAGAGCGCCAAGACTCTGGACGACTGGTACCTTGTAGCCAGCGATGCCGAAAGCGAGCAGCCAGCTCCGTCCGTCGTCGAGCTGCTTGCAGACGACCTGAATACACCGCACACCATCGCGGTGTTACACGGCTTGCGCAACGGCGCGGCTTCGGGAACGGAGCGGGATCGAAGTCAGTTCGCCGCTTCATTGCGGCTTCTTGGTTTCCTGTCCGAGAGCGCGGCGGAATGGCAGCAACAAAAGCAGCAGGCAAGCGGTGTCGATGCAGAACGAGTTGACAAATTGATCGCGGTTCGCACGGCCGCGCGCGCTCGCAAGGATTTTAAGGAATCTGATCGTATCCGAGATGAGCTCGCAGCGATGGGCGTTGTCCTCAAAGATTCCAAGGAAGGCACCACATGGGAGATCGCGCGATGAGCCGTCCCGACACGCCCTTTCCAAAGCATTGGCGCTATTACATCGTGCTCAAATGGCTGGTCATCGCCGGCGCGATTGCGCTGGCATTGAAACTGTTCGGAGTTTTTTGAGGCAATGGGACGGACGCTGCCAAAACCGGGCTTGCGGCCTTTCCTGCAAGAGGACACGCCCGTGCTTGCCTCGATCTTTGCTGCCGCCGTCGAGCAGTTGACCGGCGATGACTACCACGAGACGCAGCAGAAAGCGTGGGCCAGTGTTGTCGATGACGAGGACGAATTCGGTAACCGATTGGCGAGCCAACTCACCTTGATCGCCACCTTGCAGAATTCGCCAGTTGGATTCGCTTCGCTGAAGGGGACGGATCATATCGACATGCTCTATGTCCATCCCGCTGCCGCCGGGCAGGGAGTGGCGTCAATGTTGGTCGAGGCGTTGGAAAAACTCGCCGGCGGTCGCGGAGCGAAATCTCTTTCGGTCGATGCCAGCGACAATGCCCTCGAATTCTTTTCCAAGCGCGGTTACGTGGCAAACCAGCGCAACACCGTGTCCCTCAATGGTGAATGGCTCGCCAACACCACGATGCAGAAGGCGATTGCGGACGGCGCATCGCCGGGAGGTTCGTCATGAACCGTGAACGCCTTTATCTGTTCGATACGACCCTGCGGGACGGCGCCCAAACTAATGGCGTCGATTTCACGTTGCGCGACAAGCAACTGATCGCCGGGATGTTGGACGAACTCGGCATCGACTATATCGAAGGCGGCTATCCCGGCGCCAATCCGACCGATACGGAATTATTCGCGAACAGGCCGAAGCTCACGCGAGCGTGCTTCACTGCATTCGGCATGACCCGACGACCCGGCCGTTCGGTATCCAATGATCCGGGCGTGGCTTCGCTCTTGGAGGCCAAAGCGGACGCGATTTGCTTCGTCGCGAAATCATCGGCCTATCAGGTGCGCGTGGCGCTCGAGACCACCAAAGAGGAAAACCTCTCTTCGATCCGCGAGAGCGTAAAGGCGGCGAAATCGGCTGGCCGCGAGGTCATGCTCGACTGTGAGCATTTCTTTGACGGCTACAAGGAAGACCCGGAATTCGCGCTAGCCTGCGCCAAGGCGGCTTACGATTCCGGTGCGCGCTGGGTGGTGCTGTGCGACACCAATGGTGGCGCCATGCCGCATGAGATCGAATCCATTGTCACCGAAGTCGTAAAGCAAATTCCGGGCGATCATGTTGGTATTCACGCCCACAACGATACCGAGCAGGCTGTTGCGAATTCGCTTGCCGCCGTTCGCGCGGGGGCACGGCAAATCCAGGGCACTCTGAACGGGCTTGGCGAGCGCTGCGGCAATGCAAATCTCTGTTCGTTGATCCCGACCCTGCGGCTAAAGAGCGAATTTTCCGACGCTTTCGAACTCGGCGTTTCCCCGGAGAAGATGGCGAACCTGGTGAAGGTCTCGCGCACACTGGACGACATGCTCAATCGCGCGCCGAACCGCCACGCTGCCTATGTCGGCGAAAGCGCGTTCGTGACCAAGACCGGAATTCATGCGTCGGCCATGCTCAAGGATCCCCAAACCTATGAACATGTGCCGCCCGAAGCGATCGGCAATCATCGCAAGGTGCTGGTGTCCGATCAGGCTGGCCGATCCAATGTCATCGCCGAACTCGAACGCGCCGGCATCCCCTACGACAAGAACGACCCGAAGCTGGTTCGCCTGGTGGAGGAGTTAAAGGACCGCGAGGCCGCCGGCTACGCCTATGAATCCGCCAATGCCTCCTTCGATCTTCTCGCGCGTCGCACGCTCGGCCGAGTGCCGGAATATTTCCGCGTCGAGCAATTCGACGTCAATGTTGAGCAACGTTATAACGCGAATGGTCAACGGATCACGGTAGCGATGGCGGTCGTGAAGGTCGATGTCGCGGGCGAGCGGCTGATCTCGGCGGCGGAAGGCAATGGTCCCGTCAACGCGCTTGACGTCGCGCTGCGCAAGGATCTCGGCAAGTACCAGAAGTATATCGAACGCCTCAAGCTGATCGACTATCGCGTGCGTATCCTCAATGGCGGCACGGAAGCGGTGACGCGGGTGCTAATCGAGAGCGAAGACGAGAATGGCGAGCGATGGACCACGATCGGCGTGTCGCCCAATATCATTGACGCTTCGTTCCAAGCGCTAATGGATTCGGTGATCTATAAGCTCGTCAAGTCAGGCGCACCGGTCTGATGCGCGAGTTGGCGCGACAATTGGAACGCAAAAAAGCACCTGAGAGATTGTCATGATCGATCACGTCTCCGTCGCCGTCAGTGACCTCGAACGGTCGGCGCGATTTTACGAAACGACGCTGGCGCCGCTCGGACTTTCGCGCCTGGTGACGCGGCCAGAGACCATCGGACTGGGCAAGAGTTATCCCGAGTTCTGGATCAATCATCGCGCCGATATGGCTGGGGTAGCTTCCGGCAGCGGCGCGCATGTCTGCCTTCGGGCCAAATCGGCAGGCGAGGTCGATGCATTCCACGCCGCTGCGCTGAGAGCCGGAGGCTTATCCGATGGCGCTCCGGGTCTGCGGCCGCACGATCGAGTGCGTTACTACGCGGCTTTCGTCATTGATCCCGATGGCAATCGCATTGAGGCGGTGACGTTTCCAGCGGATACCTAAACGTGAATCTCGAAATGGCTTCTTATCCTCAGGCGCCCTTACAGGCGGCGCGCCAGTTCGGGCGCCAGTTCGCCTGTGCCCTCCGGCGCGCGCGAGGCGGCGGCGCGGAGCCTCGGCAAGATGTCTTCGACCCGTTCGGCTTTAAGGATATCGACAGACAAAGAGGGACGAATGAATTCGGTCGCCCGCATATGCGCGAGAAGCGCGAGCAACGGTTCCCAGAAGCCGTCAATGTTGGCGAGCAACACCGGCTTGGTGTGGCGGCCGAGTTGCTTCCAGGTCAGTTGCTCGACCAATTCCTCCAGTGTACCGATGCCACCCGGCAGCGCCACGAACGCATCGGAACGCTCGAACATCAACCGCTTGCGTTCATGCATGTCAGGCGTAACCACCATTTCCTGAACGCGCGTGAGTGCATTTTCTCGGGCGGTGAGGAAGTCGGGAATAATGCCCGTCACGCTGCCGCCGTGATCAAGTGCGGATGTCGCCACCGCACCCATCAGGCCGATCGAGCCGCCTCCATACACAAGGCGAATGCCGTTCTCGGCAAGCGATCTTCCGAATGCTTTGGCAGCTTCGACAAAGCGAGGATTTGTTCCAGGGCCGGAGCCGCAATAAACGCAGATAGTCTTTATTTTTGTTGCGATGATTTTTGTTGCCATGCTCGGGATTTGGCACCGCAGCGTAAAAGCGTCAAGTGTTTCGGCTTGTTTCAAGCATCGAAGCGATCGGCAAACGCCCGCGAATCGGCGAAAGAAATCGCTGTACGAGGGTGCATGCCGCATTCAAACCCTCTATATGACGGGCAGACTACGGAACAACATGTGCGACGGCGATTTCGCCAGGCTTTTCATTGATGGTTCAACCCCACTCGGCCCCAAACGCCGGCGAGGCGTCGCCTCTCTCCAACCCTGAAAAGGCGACCCTGATCGGGACGTTGCTGCATCTGTGGCCATACATCTGGCCCGGCGATCGCGTCGATCTGAAGATGCGCGTCGTTTGGTCGATGCTGCTGTTGCTGTTGGCGAAGCTGACGACGCTGTCGGTCCCGTTCACATTCAAATGGGCAATCGACGCGCTTACCGGCGCGGATACCGCTCCCATGCAGTCGTCAAATTGGCCGCTGTGGCTGATCGCCTCGCCGCTGATCATGACACTGAGCTACGGTGCCGTGCGCGTGCTTATGGCGATCTTGACGCAATGGCGCGATGGGCTGTTCGCGCGGGTGGCCATGCATGCGGTTCGCAAGCTGGCTTACCGAACTTTCGTGCACATGCATGAACTGTCATTGCGCTTCCACCTGGAGCGCAAAACCGGCGGGCTGACTCGCGTGCTTGAGCGCGGCCGAACCGGGATTGAGGTCATTGTACGCATGGTGATCCTGCAGCTGATCCCGACAATCGTCGAGGTCTCGCTGCTGATGGCCGTCCTGCTCTGGAAATTCGACTGGCGCTACGTCCTGGCGACGATGATCACCGTCGTGATCTACATGTACTACACCTACCTAGCCACCGAATGGCGGATCGGGATTCGCCGGACGATGAACGATTCCGATACCGAGGCCAACACCAAGGCGATCGATTCGCTTTTGAACTACGAAACTGTGAAATATTTCAGCGCGGAGGAACGCGAAGCCTTACGCTACGATCGTTCCATGGAGCGCTACGAGCAAGCCAGTGTCAAAACCTACACTTCGCTTGCGGTTCTCAATACCGGGCAAGCGATCATTTTCACGGCGGGCCTTACCGCGACCATGCTGATGTGCGCGATTGGCGTCCGCAACGGGCACAATACGGTGGGCGATTTCGTCATGATCAATGCTATGATGATTCAGCTCTACCAACCGCTTAATTTCATGGGAATGGTCTATCGGGAGATCAAGCAGGCGATCATCGATATCGAGAAGATGTTCAACGTGCTCTCGCGCAACCCGGAGATCAAGGACGTCCCGGGCGCCCGGCCATTAGTCGTCACATCGGGCGGTGTGCGCTTCGAGGATGTACGATTTTCGTACGATCCCGAACGTCCGATCCTGAAGGGGCTAACGTTCGACGTCCCGGCCGGCAAAACGGTGGCGATTGTCGGCCCGTCCGGCGCGGGCAAGTCGACTATTTCACGGCTGCTGTTTCGCCTCTACGACGTCTCGAGCGGCAGGATCCTGATCGATGGTCAGGATATTCGAAAGGTCACTCAGTCGTCGTTGCGCGCATCCATCGGCATGGTGCCGCAGGATACGGTGCTGTTTAATGACACCATCCGCTACAACATTCGCTATGGCCGTTGGGATGCCAGCGATGCGGAAGTAGAGCAGGCGGCGCAACTGGCGCAGATCGATTCGTTCATCCGCATGTCGCCGAGGGGCTATGAAACCCAGGTCGGTGAACGAGGATTGAAGCTATCCGGTGGAGAGAAGCAGCGCGTGGCGATTGCGCGCACGGTTCTCAAGGCGCCGCCAATCCTTGTGCTCGACGAGGCGACCTCTGCGCTCGACAGTCATACCGAACATGAAATCCAGGAAGCGCTGGAGCGCGTTTCGCGCAACCGCACCTCGCTGGTGATCGCTCACCGCTTGTCGACCATCGTGGGTGCAGACGAAATTATCGTGCTCGATCAGGGGCGCATCGCGGAGCGTGGGACTCACGTCCAGCTTTTGGCAAGTGGCGGACTTTATGCCAGTATGTGGAACCGGCAGCGGGAGGCTCAAGAGGCGCGCGAGAAGCTGGCACGTATTGCTGACGAGAATGAAGCGCCAAACCGAGAGCCGCCGCCGATCGAGGATATTTTGGTCACGCCGGCCGCCGCCGAATGACCCAAGCGAATCTCTTCCAGCCGGAAGAGGGAGCAACGAGATCAATTGAACTGATGTCCATCGCCAATTCCATTCGCGCGCAGATCCCGCCTGTTCATCCGGAAGGGTATCCCTTCGTCGGAGGGTTTGCGCTGGTCAGCCTGATCCTGTTCTGGGTTTGGTCGCCGCTAGGCTGGATCGCTACACTATTGACGGTCTGGTGCGCGCTGTTCTTTCGCGATCCGGTGCGCGTGACCCCCGTGCGCGAGGGTATCGTCGTGTCGCCCGCGGACGGGCGCGTCTCAATGGTAACGCAGGTGTTGCCGCCGGCCGAACTCGGCCTCGGCGACAGGCCGCTGCCCCGTGTCTCGATCTTTATGAGCGTGTTCAATTGTCACGTGAACCGCAGCCCCGTAGCTGGCCGGATCGATCGCATCGCGTATCGGCCGGGCGCCTTCATCAATGCCGAACTCGACAAAGCCAGTGAGGACAACGAACGTAATTCGCTGGTTATCTCCACGCCCAACGGCCGCATCGGCGTGATCCAGATCGCAGGCCTCATCGCGCGACGGATAGTGTCTTTTGTCCGCGAAGGTCAATCGATCGGCGCAGGCGAACGGTTCGGGCTGATCCGGTTTGGATCGCGGCTCGACGTTTACCTGCCGGAAGGCACTAAAGCGCTGGTCTCCGAAGGCCAGACGGCGGTGGCCGGGGAGACCATTCTGGCCGATTTCAGGCTTGCAGATGCCGGCCGTACCTACCGGGCTGACTAACCATTTTGCGCGTTGAACCGGGTTCACGGCGGCGTCTAATGGCGCCAGAGGCGTGGAATTGCTATATGTATCTCCGCCATGCAGATGCCGATTGATCCCAATAATCCGGAAATGCGCCGCCGCCGGTTTCGTCCAATTCCGGTGCGGATGCTGGTTCCGAATGTGATCACGCTGCTTGCGATCTGCGCGGGACTAACGGCGATTCGCCTGTCCACGGAAGGACGAATGGAATTGGCGGTGGCGGCCATCGTGTTCGCCGCCGTGCTCGATGGCCTCGATGGTCGCGTGGCCCGAATGATCAAGGGGCAATCGAAATTCGGGGCAGAACTCGACAGCCTTGCTGACTTCGTCAATTTCGGCGTCGCGCCCGGTCTCATCTTGTATTTCTGGCAATTGCACGAACTGAATAATGGTGGCTGGATCGCGGCAATGGTTTTCGCGATCAGCGGCGGCCTACGGCTCGCCCGTTTCAACGCCACAATCGACGATCCGAACAAACCCGTCTTTGCGGTAAACTATTTCACTGGCGTCCCGGCGCCAGCCGGCGCAATTACTGTACTGCTGCCGATCTATCTCGCGTTTCTCGCCTTGCCGAGACCGCCAGCGTTGCTGACCGCAATTTATACCTTGTTGATTGCGTTCCTGATGGTGTCGCGGCTGCCGGTATTTTCGGGCAAGACTGTGCGAATGCGCGTCCCGCCGGAAATGGTGCTTCCGGTTTTCGTTTCGGTGGTTTTCTTTATCGCGCTTCTGATCGCTTATCCCTGGCATATTCTGTCGGTGGGTTCGGTCCTTTATCTGCTGAGTTTACCGGCGGGGTGGAAATCATTTCGCGATCATCAACGCAAGGCGGCCGCCTCAAGGGCAACCGCAGCCGATGTCGCGCCGGGAAATGCCGCGCCGCCGTTTCCTTCGGTGGTTTCCGAACCGGATCAGGACGACCGTCCGGCTCGGCTGAATTGAGCCGGTTCTCGCTTCAGCCTGCTCCCGAACTCATCTGTAGATGTCAGCCATGAGCGATCCCCGAGTTGGGTCTGACGGCGATCTCGGTTATATGGCTGCCGATCATTGGCCGGAAAAACGGCCGCTACCCGAGTTCTGGAGAAACGCCTTGACGGATTTTGAAAAAGCACCGCTGCCGGCTTCGCTTCTCGAGGCGTTGGGGCGTTACGATACGCCGACGATCTGCAACGCGCTGGAAATCGTTGCGCCGCATCGGCGTCTGATCGGCTTTACCACCAAGCCGCTGGTGTGCCCGTTTCCAGAGCTGCCGCCCATGGTGGGATATGCGCGGACTGCAACGATCCGCGCAACCGCGGCTTCGCCCCTGTCCTCCACCGAGCAGCAGAAGCAGCGCATTTCCTACTACGAATATGTTGGCACTGGACCGGGTCCGCGTATCAACGTGATCCAGGATCTGGATGGCCCCGAGATCGGATTCGGAGCGTTCTGGGGTGAGGTGCAAAGCTCAGTGCACAAGGCACTTGGTAGCCTCGGCGTTGTCACCGACGGTTCGATCCGCGATACCCCGCAATGGGCGCCGGGTTTTCAGGCGCTTGCCGGATCAGTCGGACCTTCGCATGCCTTTGTTCACGCCGACAGTTTCGGCGGCGAAGTTCGTGTAGCTGGAATGCTGGTGCGTTCAGGGGATCTTGTCCATGCGGATCGCCATGGCGCGGTGGTGATCCCGTTCGACATCGCCCCCAAGGTCCCGGAGGCCGCCGAGCTCTGCGGCCGGCGCGAGACGCCAATCCTCGAAATCGCCCGGAGTCCTTCTTTCACCCTCGAGAAGCTGAAAGAAGCGCTGGCCAAATCGGCCGAGATTCACTGAGCGGTTTGGCCTGCGCGGTAAAGTTAGCGAAGTGTTGAGATTTGCTCGCTTCCGCTTGATTTTTAGTTCCAACGTAAATTCGCTTAACCTTTACGCGTCTTTAATGGCGCGTACGTAGGGTTCTGTTGCGCAGCTCCGGATGGGCTGTGCGGCCGCTCAGAATGGTCGGTCATTTGCGTGCGCGTTGGAGTCTCCCATGGATATTATGACGGGCGTCGGGCTCGTATTCGGCATGATCGTGATCGCAACGATGATGCTCCTGGGTGGCGATCTGCACCTATTTGTAAGCGAGCACGCAATCATCATCATTTTCGGCGGCTCGATTGCCGCCACCATGATCAGATTTCCCCTCAGCGCTATCCTGCACGGGCTTCCCCTGGGCGCAAAATTCGCTTTCACGATGAGCCGCTTGTCGGCGCGCGACTTGGTCGAGGAACTGGCCCGCATCGCGGAAATTGCGCGCAAGCAGGGGCCGGTCGGACTGGAGAAGGTCGAGACCGACGAGCCGTTTCTTGCCAAGGGAATTCGATATGTCGCGGACGGCTACGACATCGAATTCATCCGCGACAATATGGAACGTGATCGCGATAATTTTCTGATGCATCTGGACGAAGGCGGCAAGATCTACCGCGGCATCGGCGATTGCGCGCCTGCATTTGGCATGATCGGCACCCTGATCGGCATGGTGCAGATGTTCGCCAATATGACCGACCCATCGAAACTCGGCCCGTTCATGGCGACTGCCTTGCTCGCTACGCTTTACGGTGCGCTGGTCGCGAACCTGTTCTGCCTGCCGATCGCCGACAAGCTCCATGGCAAGCTGCTCGACGAGGAGACCAATCGCACCCTGATTATTGACGGCATTCTGATGATCCGGGACTCCAAAAGCCCGACGTTGGTGCGGGAGATGTTGCTGGCTTACCTGCCGGAAAAACACCGCCACGAAGAGGGCGAGCCGGTACCTGCCTGATCGCGCACGTGAGGACAGTCCGGAAAAGTACAAATGGCCAAGAAAAGACGCGGCGATGCACATGGAGGAGGGCACGGCTGGTTCGTGACCTTTGCCGACCTCATGGGCCTGATGATGAGCTTTTTTGTCATGCTCGTCGCCTTTTCCACGATGGACAATAACAAGCTCAAGATCGTTGCCGGCTCGATGCGCGAGGCCTTCGGCGTGCAGACCGAAGCGCGCTACACCGGTATCATCGAATCCGACGGCTTGCCGACCCGGCCCAAACTGAAAAACGCCGCGCATATTCCGCCTGAGGACGCATCCAACACGCCGACGCCGGACGAGCAGGAGCGCAGCGTAGCGCAAGGCGCCCGGCTGAAGATCGATCACGAATTCGCTCTCGCGTCGGCGTCATTGCGGCAGGCGCTGCAGGACATGCCGGAACTGACGGAAGTATCCAAACACATTATGTTTGAGGAAACCAACCAGGGCCTCAACCTGGAAATCGTCGACCAGGATGGCCGCTCGATGTTCGCCGATGGTTCCAAGGTGCCTTTGGATCGCACCCGCCGGCTGATCGAGAAACTTGCGGTCCCGCTTAAGGCTACACCGCTGCGGATCTCGATCGTCGGTCACACCGCGGCAGGGTTCGTGCCCATACGGGGCGATTACGGGGCATTCGACCTCTCCGCGGACCGCGCCAACGCGGTGCGCCAGATTTTGGAGCGGGAAGGGCTGCCGCCCGCGCACATCTTCGCGGTATCTGGCAAGGCCGATGGCCAGCCCCTGTTTCCTGACGATCCGACACTCGCGGCAAACCGCCGCGTGACGATTACGCTGATGCGCGAAGATCCGCCTCTTCCGCCCGGCCTGAAGCCCTGAATCGGCCGTACTGATACCTAAATCACTGGGACAGTGGCGCTGCGGGGACCTGCGCCTCAGCTGGCGGCTGCTATGTTCTGTTGTTGACAGCCCGCGCAGGAAGGCGTCGATAACCGGCCGGATCAAAACAATCGACAGGGCGTTTTCCCCGTATCATGACCGTCAGCGTCACATCAATCGAAGCCCATGAGGGGCCGGGCTCGACTGGCTTTTGGGCCCTGACGCTGGGAAGCATTGGCGTGGTGTTCGGCGACATCGGAACCTCGCCGCTATATGCGTTTCGTGAAGCCGTGGCTGGGGCCGCGCAAGGTCAGCCGATCACCCGTATCATCGTGCTGGGCGTGCTGTCGCTGATCCTATGGGCGCTCTTTATTGTCGTTACCGCGAAATACGTGCTGCTGCTGCTGCGCGCCGACAATAATGGCGAGGGTGGCACCCTCTCGTTGATGGCGCTAGGCGCGCGTGCATTGGGCCGGCGAAGTTGGCCGTTGCTGGCTTTGGGCGTGGTCGGTGCGTCGATGTTCATCGGCGATTCCATGATTACGCCGGCCATTTCGGTACTGTCTGCGGTCGAAGGATTGAAGCTCGCGACCCCGGCGCTTGAGCATTACGTGGTGCCGCTGACCGTCTTCATCCTGGTCGCGCTGTTTGCGGTCCAGAGTGGCGGCACGGCGCGCGTGGCCTCCGCTTTTGGGCCCGTGATGGTGGTTTGGTTTTCGGTCCTCGCGGTGATGGGGCTCATTCATATCAGCGACGATCCCTCGGTGCTGGCCGCGATCAATCCATGGTATGCCGTTCAATTCCTGCTCTCCCATGGGACCATCGGGATGGTGACGCTGGGCGCGGTATTTCTCGCCGTCACCGGCGGTGAAGCGCTCTATGCGGATTTGGGACATTTCGGAAGAAAGCCGATTCAGGCGGGATGGCTTTACTTTGTGCTCCCGTCGCTGCTGATCAATTATTTCGGCCAAGGTGCTCTGGTACTTTCCAATCCCGCCGCGATCGAGAATTCGTTTTATCGAATGGTTCCGGAAATACTGGTGTTGCCGCTGGTCGTATTGGCTACCGCAGCAACTGTGATCGCGAGTCAAGCTGTCATCACCGGCGCATACTCGCTGACGCGGCAGGCGGTTCAACTCGGGTTGCTGCCGCGTTTCGAGGTTCGCTACACCTCCGAGACGCATGCCGGGCAGATTTACCTCCCTCGTGTCAACCGGCTTTTGCTGATCGGGGTATTGCTGCTGGTGCTGCTGTTCCGCACCTCGAGCAATTTGGCGTCCGCATACGGGATCGCCGTATCCACGACCATGGTTGCCGACGGCATCATGGGATTCGTGGTGATCTGGAAATTGTGGAATTGGCGCGCGGCCACGGCGGCGGCGCTTATTGTACCGTTTGTGGTCGTCGATATGACCTTCTTCAGCGCCAACCTGTTGAAGCTGCTCGAGGGCGCGTGGGTGCCGCTATTGTTCGGCCTCACCATGGTCATCTTGATCTGGACCTGGCGCAGAGGTTCGGCAATCCTGACAATGAAGACACGGCGGATCGAAGTTCCTCTGAACGACTTGATCAAGAGCCTCGAAAAGCGCCCGCCTCACATCGTCAAAGGCACGGCGGTCTTTCTGACCAGCGACCCCAGTTTCGTGCCGACCGCGCTCTTGCATAATCTGAAGCACAACAAGGTGCTTCACGAGAATAATGTGGTCCTGACAATCGAAACCGCGCAGACGCCACGGGTCAACCCGGCCGAGCGCGTGCGCATGGAAACCATCAGCGAGAGGTTTGCCATCGTCCGCTTGCGATTTGGCTTCATGGAATCGCCGAACGTGCCCAAAGCTCTTGTGATCGCACGCAAGCTCGGCTGGCAATTCGATATTATGGCAACCTCGTTTTTTGTCTCGAGGCGGTCGCTTAAGCCCTCCGCACAGTCCGGAATGCCGCTTTGGCAAGACCACTTGTTCATTGCCATGAGCCGGTCGGCCAACGACGCCACCGATTATTTTCAAATTCCGACCGGACGGGTGGTGGAGGTCGGAACGCAGGTCACGATTTAGCCTCTCCATGCAATTTTGCATGGCTCAGCCCCGAAATTCGGCTTGGTTATGCTGAAAGCGCAGGACTATAAGCCGCGCGCGCTTCGCCATTGTGCAGTGAAGCATTTGAGGCCCCATTCCCATGACCAGCGAAATTGTGGCTCCCGTCCCGGAAACGGCGGCGGCCGTAGCGCATGGCGAAGTCCATTCCACCGCGAGATTTGACGCGCTGCTTCTTGGCAGCATCGGAGTGGTCTACGGAGATATCGGCACCAGCCCTCTGTATGCCTTGCGTGAAGCCGTTATCGCGGCGAGCGGATCAGCGGCAGGCGTCACTCCGCTGGCGGTCCTTGGCGTGGTCTCCCTGATCCTTTGGGCGCTGATCATCGTGGTTACCCTGAAATATGTCGTGATCCTGCTACGCGCGGATAACCATGGCGAGGGCGGGACGCTGGCGTTGATGGCGCTGGCTCAACGGGCGCTGAGTAGCGGCGCGGGCACCATTGTGCTGCTGGGCATCGTAAGCGGTGCGCTCTTTTACGGTGACGCGGTGATCACGCCGGCGCTGTCGGTGCTTTCGGCGATCGAGGGCATCAAACTGGTCACGTATGCCTTCGAACCGTATGTGGTTCCGTTGACGGTGCTCATACTGTTCATCTTGTTTACAGTTCAATCGCGCGGCACGGCGCGGGTCGCATCGTTCTTCGGCCCGGTAATGTGCATCTGGTTTGCGATCATAGCGATCGCGGCGATCACGCCGATCATGCGCCATCCCGAGATCCTGCAGGCCCTGAATCCCATGCATGCCGTTTCGTTCATGGTTGATCATGGTATCATCGGGTTCATCACGCTCGGCGCAGTTTTTCTTGCTGTTACCGGCGCGGAAGCTCTCTACGCCGATCTCGGTCATTTCGGCATGCGGCCGATCCAGACGGCTTGGCTGTTCATCGTGCTGCCGTCACTGGCGCTGAACTACATGGGGCAGGGTGCTCTCGTGATCGGCGATCCCAAGGCCCTCGAGAATCCATTTTTCCTGATGTTTCCGGACTGGGCTCTGATTCCGATGGTGGCTCTTGCGACCTTGGCGACGGTGATCGCAAGCCAGGCTGTGATCACAGGCGCCTATTCGTTGACCCGTCAGGCCATTCAGCTTGGGCTGCTGCCAAGATTTGAGATTCGCCACACATCCGAAGCGCATTCCGGACAGATCTACATTCCGCGCATCAACATGCTGCTGCTCATCGCAGTGGTGCTGCTTGTGCTGATGTTCCGTTCATCGAGCGCGCTGGCGTCCGCCTATGGCATTTCAGTTACTGGCACGATGGTGGTAACCGCGATGATGGGCTTTGTCGTCATCTGGCGGGTGTGGAGGTGGTCACCTTTCGCGGCTGCGGCCCTGATTGCGCCATTCCTGTTTCTCGATCTCACCTTCCTCACAGCGAACCTGCTGAAGGTGTTGGAAGGCGGCTGGGTGCCGTTGGCCCTCGGCGCGGCGGTGATGCTGCTGATGTACACTTGGCGACGCGGCAGCAGGCTCTTGTTCGAGAAGTCGCGTAAGCTGGAATTTCCGCTCGCCGATTTGGTTGCTATGCTCGAAAAGCGCCCCCCGCAGCGCGTTTCCGGAACTGCAGTATTCCTGACGAGCGACCCAGCCAGCGCTCCGACCGCACTCATGCACAGCCTGAAGCATTACAAGGTGCTGCACGAGAAAAACGTTATTCTCACCATCGAGATCGCGCCGAAGCCGCGGATCGACGTGTCCGAGCGCGTCAGGCTGGAACAGATCAGCGCTACGTTTTCCAAAGTTACTCTGCGGTTCGGGTTCATGGAGTCACCGAATGTACCCAAGGCATTGGCGATTGCGCGCAAGCTGGGCTGGCAATTTGACATCATGTCCACCTCTTTCTTCCTGTCGCGGCGCGCGCTAAAGCCGGCCACGCATTCAGGAATGCCGCGCTGGCAGGACCATCTTTTCATCGCGCTCAGCCGTACCGCAAACGACGCGACCGATTATTTCCAGATCCCGAGCGGACGGGTGGTCGAGGTCGGCACGCAGGTTGCCGTCTGATCCAGCACATTAGACTGGCCCGCAACGCTTGATTTTCATAGCGTGAGGGGCGAGGTTGCCGCTGGAGCGCGAGGCATCGATCTATATTCGCTGAGTTCGCTCGTGCAATGGTTGGAGGATTGAGTGGCGGACCAGGGTCAACACGTTCACGATTTGACGCCGGAAGATGTCTCGAAGGGTGTGGCCGAGGGTCGCTATCTGCTAGTCGACGTCCGTGAGCTGAACGAAGTTGCGGTAGAAGCCTATCCCAGTGGCGTTGTAGTTCCGCTTTCAACTTTCGATCCGCAGGGCATCCCTGATCCCCGGGGCAGGCAGGTCGTTTTTGCCTGCCGTTCCGGGAAGAGATCGGTGACAGCCTCGGTCGCCGCGCAGGCTGCGGGACTGGCTTACGATAAGCATCTTGCGGGCGGCATGTTAGCCTGGAAGGCTGCGGGATTGCCGACCAAAGCCGGCCGCTGACCGCTCCATGACTTCCATGAACAAGGTGTTTGCCGACCTTCCGGTCACGATTTTCGAGGCCATGTCGCAGCTTGCGCGCGACAACAATGCGATCAATCTGGGTCAGGGTTTTCCGGACGATCCTGGTCCAGAGGATATTCGTCGCGCGGCGGCCGATGCCGTGATGGACGGCTACAACCAATACCCCTCGATGATGGGTATTCCCGAATTACGGCAGGCGATCTCGCGCCACTACGGCGAGTGGCACGGTCTCGCTCTCGACTCAATGACAGAGGTGATGGTGACCTCCGGTGGCACCGAGGCGCTGACGAGCGCAATCCTTGCGGTCGTCGAGCCTGGCGACGAAGTAGTCGTTTTCCAGCCGGTATATGATTCCTATCTTCCGATCATTCGCCAAGCCGGCGGTATTCCGCGTCTGGTGCGGCTCGAACCGCCGCATTGGCGGCTGACGGAGGAGGCGCTGCGAAGCGTTTTCACGCCCAAGACGAAGGCCGTCCTTTTCAACAATCCGCTCAATCCGGCGGCCGTTGTGTATCCCCGCGAAGACCTCGAACTGCTGGCCCGGTTTTGCCAGGAGTTCGATACGATCGCGATTTGCGACGAGGTCTGGGAACATGTGATCTTCGATGGCCGTGAGCACATCCCGCTGATTACAATACCCGGAATGCGCGAGCGCACTATCAAAGTCGGCTCCGCCGGCAAGATTTTTTCGCTGACAGGCTGGAAGATTGGCTTTGTCTGCGCCGCGCCGCCACTGCTCCGCGTTGCGGCCAAGGTGCACCAGTTTCTTACCTTCACCACGGCGCCAAACCTTCAGGCCGCAGTCGCCTATGGGCTCGGCAAGCCGGCGGATTTCTTTCATCAAATGCGCAGGGATTTGGCCCGTAGCCGTGATCGTCTGACCGCCGGATTGGAGCGCATCGGCTTTCCAGTTCTGCGGTCGCAGGGCACCTATTTTCTCACGGTCGATCTCTCTCCGCTCGGCCTCAACGAGACGGACGAGGCATTCTGCAAACGCATCGTGACCGACTATAAGGTGGCCGCGATCCCGGTATCAGCCTTTTACGAGCAAGATGCCGTGACCTCGGTCGTGCGTTTTTGCTTCGCCAAAAAAGATTCAACCCTCGACACCGCGTTGGAGCGTCTGTCGGACGCTGTGCACCGCCGCTAAGAGGTCGGGAGAATGCGCGAGCGAAGCTGCAACAACTTGCGACGGCTGTTTGTCCTAACCGCGCTGCTGACGTTGGTGTCGCGGCCGGTCCACGCCGAACAGCGCGCCGTCAACTTCTACAACTGGTCAAACTATATTGCGCCCGGCGTGCTTGAGGCGTTCACCAAGGAAACCGGCATCAAAGTCGTCTACGATACATTCGACGCCAACGAAACACTCGAGACAAGGTTGCTGGCCGGCAAATCGGGCTATGACGTCGTCGTTCCCACCGCCTATTTCCTGCAGCGGCAAATCAAAGCCAATGTCTTTCAGAAGCTTGACAAGTCGAAGCTGCCTAATCTGAGAAACGCCTGGCCGTTTGTCACAAGCCAGCTCGCGATCTACGACCCAGGCAATCAATACGGCGCCAACTACATGTGGGGCACCACCGGTATCGGCTACAACGTCAAAGCCGCGCGGCAGATTTTAGGTCCCACCGCTGCAATAGATAGTTGGGACCTGATCTTCAAACCTGAGAACCTCGCAAAATTTAGAGATTGCGGCATTCACATGCTCGATTCCGCCGACGATATCCTTCCGGCGGCGCTCAACTATCTCGGTCTGGATCCCAATTCGACTAAACAGGCCGATCTGGAAAAAGCGGCGGACCTTGTGCTGAAGATCAGGCCCTATGTCCGAAAATTTCATTCATCGGAATACCTGAGCGCACTGGCGACCGGTGAGATCTGCCTGGTGGTGGGTTGGTCCGGCGACATCATGCAGGCCCGGAGCCGTGCTGCGGAGGCAAACAACGGAATCGAAATTGGATATGCCATCCCCAAAGAGGGGGCGCAGATGTTTTTCGACAATCTCGCCATTCCAGCGGACGCCAAAAATGTATCGGAAGCCTATGAATTGATAAATTATCTCTATCGCCCTGAGGTCGCCGCCAGGAATTCCGACTTTCTGTCCTACCCGAACGGCAATCTGGAAAGCCAGAAGCTGGTCGATCCCAAGATTCTCAACGACAAGAACATCTATCCGGATGAGGCCATGCTCAAAAAGCTGTTCGTGATCACCGCCCGTGATCCGGTAACGCAACGAACAATCAACCGGCTGTGGACCAAGGTAAAGACCGGAAGATGAGCCGCTATCGCCAGCGTCGGTGCAGCCACAGCCATTGATCGGGATATTCGCGGATCCATTCCTCCATGACGGAGGTAACGGCCTGCATCGTTCCCTGAACATCGATCTCACCGGCGGCATTGCGCGCCGGTGTGACTTCCTCTGACAATTCGGCACGAAACCGGTGGCCGGGAAGGCGGACAATCCGGACTCCATGAATGGGGCACTCGATCTGGCGCAGGAGTCGCGCGAGCATAGGATTAGCCTTGGTCTTGCGGCCGAAGAAGGTAACCTCGACGCCGTTCGTGAGGTACTGGTCAACGAGCATTGCAACGTGTTGGCCGTTCCGCAACGCCTCGGCGAGCCTGATCGGAGCGTCGCGGCCGGCCGGAATTAACGTTCCCATTTTGACCGCGCGCATTTCCTGAATAGCGCGGTCGGCGGAAGCAATATTTGGCCGACGGTAGAGTATCGCGGCGTCCAGCCCGTGAGCCACGGCGGCCAAGGCCGGCAATTCCCAGTTGCCCAGATGACCTGCAAAAATCAACGCTGGTTTGCCGTCGAGACGCAATTGCGCGAACAGCTCATGAGTGCGCGGCCCGATTTCGATGCGGCTCTGGTCGGGCCGCGCGGGATCATGTTCCCAGATGTGATCGAGATGAGCGAATTCCGCGCCGATCCGGCCGAGATTATCCCAGACGCCGGCAAGGATAGTGTCGATTTCCTTTGGCGTTCTTTCCGGAAATGCAGCGGTCAGGTTGGCGCGGCCAATCTTCTGCTCGCGCATTACAGGCCCGATCAGGCGAGCAATGCGGCCGAACAGATTGGCGGTCTTGATCGGATCGAAATAGCGCGTGATGCGCAGCATTCCGATGGTGAGGGCGCCGACTGCGAGTTCGATTCCAGGTTTGATCGCATCGCGAACACCGGCTTTCGTGCGAAGGAGCAGAGAATGCATTAGAAACCCGCGACCGTTTTGCCGAAATCTTGCCGGCTATGAATGCGCAGCTTGGGCAGGGGCTAAACAGGCTCGCGTGTCAGAATCAACGAGGCATTCTGGCCGCCGAAGCCGAACGAATTCGACATTACGGCGCTCACGCGAGCGTCGCGTGCCTTGTTGGGAACCACATCAAACGGAATCGCCGGATCGGGCACGTCATAGTTGATGGTCGGCGGAATTCTCTGGTGCTCAAGCGTCAGCAGCGAAAACACTGCCTCGACGGCGCCTGCCGCCGAAAGCGTGTGGCCGACCATGGATTTGTTCGAGGACACTGGAACCTGTCCCGTACGCTCGCCGAACACGGTCGAGATGCCCAGGTATTCCATCTTGTCGTTTTCCGGCGTGCCGGTACCGTGTGCGTTGATGTAGTCGATTTCTTCCGGGCCGATGCCCGCATCGGCGAGCGCGTTGCGCACACATCCGATGATCGGCTTGCCATCCGGGCTGGAGCGGGTGCGATGGAATGAATCGGCCAATTCGCCGCAGCCGGCGAGCACGCCAAGTATCCTGGCGCCGCGCGCCGTGGCTGCTTCAAGGCTTTCCAACACCAGCGCACCGGCGCCTTCCGCCATCACGAAGCCGTCCCGGTTTTTTGCAAACGGCCGCACCGCAGCTTGCGGTGGGTCGTTATGAGTGGACAGCGCCGAGAGCAATGAGAAGCGCACCAGCGCTTCTGGATTAACCGATCCGTCGGTGGCAACACATAGCGCCGCATCCGCTTCGCCGCGGCGAATGGCCTCGACACCGAGCTGAATGGCGGTGCCGCCGGATGCGCAGGCGGTTGAAAGCGAAATCGGAGAACCCTTGGTGCCAAATTTCTCCGCAAGATGATCGGCGACGGAGCCAAACTGGAATCGGTGATGGTACCGCGTGAATCGTCCGCCACCGCTGACCCGCAGGATGGAATCATAATTGAAATCGGTTTCACCTGTCGCGCGTCCAAGCTCGAGCCGTTGCGGCCACTCGACTTCCACGGGAGCAACCGCAAGAAATAACGGTCCCGGAAAATCGGCTTTGCTCCCGATCGCAGCCTGCGCGACTGCTTCCTCGGTCGCAATATCGGCCAAGCGCTCGGAAAGATCTGTCGACGAAAACGGTTCGATCGGCACAAAGTCAACCGTGCCAGCCATCGTCGTTTTGAGGCCGTCTGTGGGAAAACGCGTGATGGTGCGGATTCCGGATTCTCCTGCCGTCAGCTTCTTCCAGTTGTCGGCCTTGCCGGCGCCAAGCGACGTGACGACGCCCATGCCGGTCACGACCACGACCGGCCTTCCGAGTTTATCGCGCGGTGTTGCCATGTTCCCCTGCCTCAGTGCCTTGCTCACCTGATCGCTTCGACCAGCGCCATGCCTTCGCCGCGCCAATGACCGGCTCCGAGGACCACAATTTGCTCCGGTGGTTTGGACATTTCAACCTCGAGGCCGGTGGGGTCATTGGGTGGAAACAGCGCGCCACGTGAAATCGAAAGCGCGGCCAAGCCTATTCCAAGCGGAAATTGCGTTTCCATATTGTGACCGAACGAGCTGCCGGTCGCCCGCACGGGCAAATCGCGATGCGCGTCCAGGAAGGCACGCTCTTCCGACGTCGCCGGCTCCGCGCCTGTTGCACCCGTTATGATCGCCGCCTGATCCTCCAGCTTGCCGAGCTTGGACCAGAGCTTTTCTAGGCTGGTCGTTACCTCTCCCGGATGTTTGCGATGGGCAAGGTCCGCGACTATGTTCGTCAGACGCGCGTACGGCTTGGCGGCCCGGGCTTGCGCGTGTGCCTTGGATTCGATGACGAGAAAAGCTCCTGCCGACCCAAGCGCAAAACCGGCATTGTTCTGGCGCTGCCAAACTGGCGCGAACTTGCCTTTAAGATTGAAGCCGCCGAATTCGTAAAGAACCAGCAGATCCTTGCGCTCGCCATTTTGCGAGCCTCCGATCAACGCGATATCGCTCTGACCCGCGGCAATGCGTGCAAGCGCGATCCGCGCCGCATCAACTCCGGCGGTTTCCTCGCCCATGAACGTGCGGGACGACCCGGTGACTCCGTGAACGATCGCAATGTTGCCCGCCAGCAGATTCGAAAGCTGAGCCAAAAACAAGGTCGGCCGAAGATCGTTCATCAGCCGCTCGTTGAGAAAGCCGGGAGCCGAGTTGCCCCGCGCTTGTAAACTGAGAATGTTGCTGTCGACAGCCAGATCGCGTTCACCGCCGCCCGCCGCGACGATCATGTCCATCCGGCCGAGGATTTCCTTGTTTCCTTTCAAGCCGGCTGAATCCAGTGCGAGCCCCGCGGCATAGGTCCCGATGCGCTGCCAGGCCTCCATTTGGCGCTGGTCGCCCTTTTTCGGAATCTGGGTGTCCAGATTTACCTGCGGCCAGGGATGAACGATATAGGGCGCGAAGGTTTTCTCATCGACATTGACGCGTTGCGCATTTAGCGCGTCCCAATTCGCGTCCAGTCCCTCACCAAGCGACGTGGCCAGGCCGATACCGGTAATCCATACTTCTACTGGGCCCGGGGTTGAAGGCGACTTCGTCTCGGTCATGGCAGAACGACCTGCTGTGGAAAGCCGATACGCTTGGCCACCACATCCATGTGCCCGCGCAAATCCGCATTCGGAAAGGGGATATGGCTGAAGGTAATCGTGGCATTGCACCGCAGCCTGCCGGCGACCCTGACCCTCGCCTGCGTTATTGCGTAGCCCGAGCCGTCGTGAAGCAGGTTAGCCTCGACACTGAGCATTTCACCAGGCGAGACGAAGCCGCGCATCTTCGCTTCCTTGACCGCTGCCAAAAACGGCATCCGCTCGAATTTCATCAGAGCGAGTAGCAGCCAACCTGAAGTCTGAGCCATGGATTCGATCAGCAACACGCCGGGCATGATTGGATAGCCCGGGAAATGCCCTTCGAAGATGGTGCTTTGCTGCGGAACCTGCGCCTCTACCGTGATGGACTTTTCGTCCAGATTGAGGTCGGTGATTCGGTCGATGAGCTGGAAATATTCAAGGTGCATGACGGGCGATTAAGCGCCCTTGGCGGCGACCAGTTCATCGATTCGCGCGCTGAGGTTTTTCAGGACAAAGTACTGTTCGGTGGTCGCCTTGCCGTCGTTAACTTCCTGCGTCCATTTTTCCAGCGGCAGCTTGATCCCGAATGCCTTATCGATCGCGAACGCAATGTCGAGAAAATCGAGGCTGTCGATCCCCAAATCATCGATTGCATGGCTTTCCGGCGTGATCGTGTCGCGTGGGATGTCGCAGGTTTCCGCGATAATCGTGGCGACCTGATCAAATGTTGAGGACATCACTAAGCCTTTGATAGATTGATGATAATTTCTAAAATGGCACGGAGGCCATACGTAGCGCGCCGGAATGCCCGATCCCCACCCGGAGTCGAGTGCCCGTATATCGGAGCGGCGCTCTGAGTTCAATGGAGCCGGGATGAGGCGGCGGGATCAGGTTTTCCGGACCAAATGGCCCGAACTGGGCTTGAACCGCTAGAAATGCGGTGTGGAGATGCGGGCGCAATCACGCCGACCCATCAGCACGCAGTCCTGGGTGTTGCGCAAATCCGCGATGCTCATCGCGAGCCATATGCCGACTGCGGTCAGGGCGACGGTAAAGGCGAACGCTGCCACGTTCGCCAGCATCCGCTGGCGAAAATCGTCAGGCTCACTCCGTGGTTGTTCGTAACGGGACAGATCCCCTGGCTGTTCCTTCGCGTCGCCAACGGGACGTTGCTCGGCATGATATGCGCGGTCCGGCGGCCGCGTCCCCGTGCGCGGGCGGAATTTAAGCACGCGGTGCTCTTCCTGGGACGCGATTGGCTGCTGGCTATTCACTGCTTCCAGCTCCGATACACCTTCATCTTAGCATGCCAGCTTATGAGGCTCAGAAAAATCTGCGCCATGTCGGGGAGGGACCTATCCCTCCAAAGTCGCATGGAACCTGCCGTAGTCTATTCTAAGTCGGCCCTCTTCGGATGTGTCGAGGATATCGGCATAACGCTGGCCGAAGCGAATCTCGGAATGGTCATAGGACTTTCGCGCGTGCACCGTTTGGGCCGCGACCACATCATATCCTGATACAACCACGACCAGCGAAACCGCCGATGCGCTGAGCGCTTCTGGGCCGAGCCCGTAAAGCGGACTTTCCTGATCGATCACGTGATAAAGCGTCCAACTCAAAGCGAGCGCGGGATGTTCGTTTCGAACCAGCCGCAATTCATAAAAGCGTCGGAACGATTGCCCTTCGAGACTCACTTCGTCCCTCAACAGCCACAACCTTGCCGACGCGTTGCCGATGATGTTGTGACGCTCATTGGCGAAACGGATCATCAGGGTCGGCTTGCCATCATGACTTGAAATGACAGGGTTATCGGCGAACAGTAACCGGGCATTTGGGCGCGCGAACCGCGCGAAGATCAAGCCGGTCATCAGTGACATCGAGAAGATGCCCGTGAACAACTCAACAGCGGCGACGAAATGCCCATAATGGGTCTGCGGATGCATGTCGCCATAGCCGGCGGTCGACAGCGTCTCGATGCTGAAATAGAGATAATCGATATACGCGCCCTGCACGTTCGATATCGGCTGATTTCCGATCCAGTAAAATACGGCGAACACCGCGTTGAAGCCGATGAAGACTGAGGCCGCCCCGCCGATAAAGGCTGGCCATGAGGCGGTCATGCAGCGATGGCTGATGTCCGCCCAGAAGCTGAGACGAAGGCCCTTGGCGATGATTTCCCGGCCGCCGAGGCGGACGACGCGTGGTCTCGAATTTCGTTCACCGGAGCGGCTGGCCATCTTCTTTGAAATCTCTTCGAGCGCTTGGTAACTTCGTCAATGGCCTGCGGCATCAAGGTACAATCAGGCAAACATTAGCAGTATTTTGCCCATTCAGACGGAGGTTCAAGCCATGGCGAATACGCGCGAGCCGATCCTTCAGCCAATTCCAATCCTCTCGCTCCGTCCAACCCAGATGACGGTCGGGATGATGGAGGTCAAGCGAAAGCGCAAGCACTTGCGAGAGCATTGGCAGCAACACAAGTCAAAGAAGAAGCAAGGCGAGTTTCTCGGCAGACATGCGATTCCGGTCGTGCTGGGACCCAACGACCGCCATTACGTGATCGACCACCATCACCTGGCGCGCGCTCTCCACGAAGAGGGGGTCAGCGATATTCTGGTGACCCTTATCGCCGACCTGACGATGGTGGACCCCGACGCCTTCTGGGGTGTGCTCGATAGTCATAAGTGGGCTTATCCCTATGACGCCAAAGGTGAGCGGCACCGATTCACAGACATTCCAAAGACGGTGGCGGACCTCAAGGACGATCCATTTCGAAGCCTTGCGGGCGAACTGCGTCGTGTCGGCGGCTTTGCGAAGGATACGACTCCGTTCAGCGAATTCCTGTGGGCAGATTTTCTGCGGCGAAAGATGTCGCGCAAAAGTGTCGAAGATAACTTCGAAAAGGCAATCGAGAAGGCTTTAGGGCTGGCGAAGAGCAAGGACGCAATCTACCTGCCCGGCTGGTGCGGAGCCGCATCGGATGATTAGGACCGCACCGAATGACTATTTCGGCAAGCGACCCATCATGTAGAATTCATCGTTCGGGCGCATGTCCGTGACGTTCGCCATCCGGTTCGACAGTGCGAAAAACGAGGAGATCGCGGCTATGTCCCAGATATCGTCATTGCTAAAGCCATGACGCGCGATCTCCGCAAAATCCGAATCTGAAATCTTGTGCGCTTCGGCACTCACCTTCATCGCGAAGTCGAGCATCGCCCGCTGGCGCGGTGTGATGTCCGCCTTCCGATAGTTGATCGCGATCTGGTCCGCTATTTGCGGGTTCTTCGCGCGGATACGAAGGATCGCGCCGTGGGCGAGGACGCAATAATGGCATTGGTTGGCGCTCGACGTGGCGACCACAATCATTTCTCGTTCGGCTTTGGTCAGGCCACTATCCCGTTCCATGAGAGCGTCGTGATAAGCAAAGAACGCGCGAAATTCCTCAGGCCGATAAGCCAGCGTCAGGAAGACGTTCGGAATGAATCCCGATTTCTCCTGGAGCGCCAGCAAGCGGGTGCGGATATCGTCCGGCAAGCTCTCGATCGAAGGTGTCGGGAAGCGCTTTGCAATAGGTTGGGTCATGGATTATTCCGGCTCGGGCCGCCTGATGCGGGTAGCCGGAACATAGTCGATGACCGTAGCAGTGCAAAGCGTACCTGATCAGGACCTCAGGCCCTCAGGCCTTGGGATCAGCGCAGCGGTTTTTT
>NZ_DATEPI010000124.1:0-26791 GCF_035273305.1 Bradyrhizobium sp.
AAACAGCCAGACAACCCACACCTTCGCGATCTCGCCGCGTGATCCGCGCGAGTTTCGTTTGGCCTCAAGCGCACCCGAAACATCAGAGGGCGCAGGGAATGCCGGGCGCTCGATGCGCCCGCAGCCTCGCATGCAAAATAAAAAAGCATACGAGTAAGTCACCACGGTCACGCCGGATACACCCGGCATTCCCCGCGCAATGGTGTTAACGGTTTCCTTCGTGCTCTTCCCGGTGATCGGGCTTTCTTGTCACCGTCGCCTGCGGAAACACTTCCGTAAGCTTCACGCCAGCGTCGAGGCGTCAGAACCCACACGACTTCGCCGTCCGCCTCACGCGCTGTTCGTCCGCAGCACATCAGCGTCCATCGCATCCCACCCCGCGTTCGTGACGTTGCGCAACGCCCCTCGTCTGGAGCAGGACGGCTCGGGTTGTGGATTTGATTTGGGGAAAATGGGAACGGATATATTTTCGCAAGCAGGGCTGGACCGCCGAATTGCCTGATTTGCCTGCCGGGCAGGCGGTACGAGTTATCGACCAGCGCTGAAGGCCGATCGATGGGATGCGATCCGAAATCGCTGCGGGTCGCATCGTTTAGGCCGTACTCCTCATTCCTTTTATGACATCGGAAATCGCGACGAAGCCCCCAATCCGCAACGAACGAAGCGACAGCCCAGGCACGGCACAACCCTTTCACAAACTCTTCGGTTGCGCAGTTTGGAAAATTTGAGCAAGGACACTCATTCGCGGCATGGTCGCCGCGTCGAGATGCGATCTGCAAAGGGAGAAATCATGCTCAAGTTTTACTTTAACGGCGCGCCGAACCCTAACAAGGTGGCGCTGTTTCTGGAGGAATCCGGTCTGCAGTTCGAGCCGGTGCCGGTGGATACACGCAAGGGCGACCAGTTCAAACCGGAATTCCTAAAACTGAATCCGAACGGCAAGGTGCCGGCGATCGACGACAACGGCGTGTTCGTATTCGACAGCAATGCCATCCTGCTTTATCTCGCCGAAAAGACCGGCAAATTCCTGCCGCCCAGTTCGCCCACCAACCGCGCGCAGCTACTGTCGTGGCTGATGTTCATCGCGACCGGCCTCGGCCCATATTCAGGCCAAGCCGTACACTTCAAGCACTTCGCGCCAAAAGACCTGGAATATGCGCACAACCGTTATCAGTTCGAGGCGCATCGTCACTACGGCATCCTCAACGACCATCTCGCCAACAATCGCTACATGACAGCCGATACTTACACGATCGTCGACATGGCGTTCTGGGGCTGGGCGCGCATGGCGCCATTCGTGCTCGGCGATGACGTGTTTACGAAGTATCCCAATGTCAAACGGCTGCTCGACGAAGTCTCCGCGCGGCCGGCGGCGGTGCGCGCCGTTGCGCTAAAGGACAAGTTCACGTTCAAAACCGTAATGGATGAAGATGCGAGGAACATCATGTTCCGCCATCTTAAAACCAAGGCGGCGTGAAACCAGCGCCTGAAAGCAAGGCGGCGAGAGCTCGCCAAGACGGGCGTTCCGGGCACGCGCCGACGCGTGAGCCCGGAATAATTTTTTTAGGAAGCGCCGCTTGGCATTTGCGCCGGCGCACGGCGAAAAGGCAACAATGACGCTCAGACCGGCGCAAGCTTTCGCTGCTCGGGAAATGGCCCGAGCACGCGTTCTACCAACGTTGAATCGCAATACTCCTTGATCTCTTTGATCTTGCCGTTCTCGACCCGGAATACCATGCAATATTGATTGTCGTAGCGCAGGCCGGCCTTGGTGACGTTGTCGCCGCGCGCCTCGACCGCGACATAGTCTGCATCAGCGATGAAGTTGTACCCGACGGTCCGCGGCCGAGCATCGAATAGCGAGCGGAAATGGCCCATTAAGCCATCCAGGATCGCCGCACGTCCCTTGAATTCATGCGACCAAGAATACTGGCCGGTCACGATCCAGCTCGCGTCCTCCGCGAGATTGTCCCGGAATGTTGTGCCACTGCGTGTCGCGGCGTCCGCGTAGACTTGTTGCACCAGCTTTTTGTTCTCTGCTGCGCTCATGGGAAGCATCTCCGATTGATTGGGTCTCCCAGCATGGCATGCAAAGGCGTCATTCTTCCAATCGATAGTGAATATGATATATATTCACTCCATGAATTTGAATTCGATTGACCTCAATCTGCTGGTGGCGCTCGATGCGCTGCTGCTGGAAGCCAATGTGAGCCGCGCCGCCATGCGGATCGGCCTCTCGCAACCAGCCACCAGCCACGCCCTCCAGAGGCTCCGCGAAATGCTGCGTGACCCCCTTCTGGTTCGCGTCGGCGCGCGCATGGAATTGACTCCGCGGGCGCAGGGACTGCGCGGTCCGTTGGCTCAGGCGCTCGATCAGCTGCGCGGCCTTTTTTCTCCTGACGTTTTTGACGCGCTGAGAAGCGAACGACATTTCAGGCTGATGATGCCCGATCTCGCTGTCGAGCTGCTGATGCCGCCGTTGATGGAGAAGGTTGCCAGGCTGGCGCCAAACGTCCGGGTTGATGTGGTGCCCTGGCGGGGCCCGGCGATCTTCACCGCCGAATTCGCGCGCACCATCGATCTGGTGGTTTCAATCGGGGATGCATTCAAGGGATTTCATCGCCAGCTCCTTTACACCGACCGCGACGCGCTCGCGGTGCGGCGGGGTCACCCGGTCGGGACCAAATTGAAGGACCGCGCCGACTTCCTCAAGGCGCGGCATGTTGCTGTCATCATCCGCGGCCAGAGCGAGGATCTGATTGATACTTGGCTTCATGCAAGGAGGATCGAGCGGCGCATCGCCCTGGTCGTACCGGGATATATCGAGGCGCTGCACGTCGCCGCGCGCACCGATCTCGTCGCCTTCGTGCCGCGCCGGCTGATCGGCGCGCTGTCTAAGCAATTGTCGCTGGTAGCCGTCAGTCCGCCACTCGACCCCGGCGTGGACCAGCAGTTCATGTTTTACCCGACCCGCGCCCAGATGGACCCCGGCTCGATCTGGCTGCGAAACCTGATGCTGCAAACCGGTCGGGCTTTGGAACGGCCCAAGACGGCCGGTTGACCGACGTGCGCGTCTTTCGCGGTGCCGGGCGTCACAAACCTACTAGCCGAGCCCATGCGCGATGACCTTGCGCATCAGGTTCGGCAACGCTTCATCGGCGAGCGTTGAAATCGGCGCCCAGCGCATTCCCCGAGGCGCTCGTGCGCCAGCAGAAACCCTTGCGGTGTAAACCACAAGCTCGAGCGGAAAGTGCGTGAAGACGTGCGTCACGACACCGGTTTTGCGGCGCCAGCGTGCGACACCGTTCAGCTCGGGCGCCTGCTGCAAGGCTGACGTATCATCCTGAGCGGCAAGCCAGGAGGAGTTTGGTACCTCGACCATGCCGCCGAGCAGGCCCTTTGGTGCTCGGGTCCGGACCAGCATTTCGTTGCCGCGCGTGACCACAAAGGCCGCACCTCGGCGCAGCTCCCCGGCTTTCTTCGGCGTCTTGCGCGGGAACGTCTCTTGATTACCGCGCGCCCGGCTCACGCAATCATCGTTTAGCGGGCACAGTGCGCAGGCCGGTTTCCTTGGGGTACAGATCGAGGCTCCCAAATCCATCAGCGCCTGCGCGCTATCCCCGGCGCGTGAGTTCACGTGGCCCGCGCGAGACTTCTCATCGCCCGCGCGAGGCCTCTCGTCGCCAACCTGCTCCTCTTCCAATAGCGTGGTGGCGAACTGGCGAATAAGCGGCTTGGATTGTGGCAGCGGTTGTTCGACCGCGAACAGGCGCGAGATCACGCGCTCGATATTGCCGTCAACGGGCATTGTGCGGCGGCCGAACGCGATCGCTGCAATGGCGGCGGCGGTGTAGGGACCGACGCCGGGCAGCGACCGCAAACCTTCTTCCGTGTTCGGAAATACGCTGCCATGCTCTCGAACCACCGCGACCGCGCAGGCGTGGAGATTGCGCGCTCGCGAGTAATAGCCGAGCCCCGCCCACATCCGCAGCACGTCATCAAGTGAGGCACTGGCCAGGGAAGCGACATCGGGCCAACGCGCGACGAATTTTTCGAAATACGGACCGACCGTCTTGACGCCGGTCTGCTGCAGCATGATTTCCGATAGCCACACGCGGTATGGTTCGGCGGAGTGGCCCGGCAGCGGACGCCACGGCAAACGGCGGCGATGGCGATCATACCAGTCGAGCAGCAGCGCGGGCCGGCTTGATGTCTCATCCGCAACGTCGTGTCGCGTTGGCTTGGCGTTCACCGAGGGGTTCATGAAACCAGTCTAATGGCCGGACGCTTCTCTCTCCATGGCATCCCGGCGCCTAGCGCGGGCATCCACGCCTTTCTTCGGCCAGGCAAAGACGCGGCCCTGTCGGCCCAAGTCCGAAGGTGATGATCTAACGGTCGCTCAAACCGCAGCATGATATAAGACCCCATGCCCAAACCCCGCTCAATCTCGGCCAAGCCGCTTTCTGTCCTGCTCAGCGACGTGTTTTCGGATGCCTACGCCAAGCAAGGCTTCGCCGCGCGGGAGCTGGTGACGCGGTGGTCGGAAATTGCAGGCCCGGAAGTCGCCGCCCATTCCGAGCCGATGAAAATTCAGTGGCCCCGGCCAGTGGAAGGGCAGCCACAAGAACCGGCGACGCTGGTGCTGCGGGTCGAAGGTCCGATGGCGCTGGAAATCCAGCACACCTCGGACGTGATCCTTGAGCGGGTCAACCGGTTTTTCGGCTGGAGCGCGGTCGGACGGCTGGCGCTACGGCAGGCGCCGCTCTCTCGGCGAAATCGCCCCGCGGCCTCTGCCGGTCCGGACCCAAAGGCGGTCGCGGAAGTCGCGGAGACGCTGTCTTCGGTCGAGGACGAGCAATTGCGGTCGGCCTTGGCGCGACTTGGGGCATCAATCAAGCGAAATTGAGCCAGCGGCACGATCGGGGAACAGCGGCCTGCCATTGCTACATTTGCTATTTCCAGCTAGCGAACACACCTGTTCGTTAGGTCTTTTGGGCGTGCACGCGCCAATCCGGGAGTAAACCGTTGATCCTCACGCGCCGCGCCTTCAACACCGCCCTGTCACTGACAGGGCTTGCTGCTCTTGCCGGTCTGTCGCCGCTGCGGTTCATCACCGAGGCCTTGGGCCAGAGCGCATCCGATGTCGCCAAGCCGGTATCCCTGCCCGACATGGCGCTCGGTCCGGCTAACGCACCAGTCACGATCACGGAATTCGCGTCGATGACCTGCCCGCACTGCGCAGCATTCAACGAAAACGTGTTTCCGAAGATAAAGTCGACATATATCGACACCGGCAAAATTCGTTACGTGTTCCGCGAATTCCCGCTCGACATCAAAGCCGCGGCCGGCTCGATGCTGGCGCGCTGCATCGCCCAAGGCGATGCCGCCAAATTTTTCGCCGTCATCGATATGCTGTTCAAACAGCAGAACGATTGGGTGACCAAGAACACCACCGAGACCCTGACCAGAATCGGCAAACAGGCCGGCCTCAGCCAGAAGGGGGTGGAGGACTGCCTCAAGGACCAGGCCTTGCTCGACAAGATCGCCGCCGACCAGAAATATGCCAGCGAAGTGCTGAAGGTCGACTCGACGCCGACGTTTTTCATCAATGGCGAGAAGATAAAGGGCGAGACCTCGTTTGCGGAATTCGACAAGAAGATCAAATCGCTGCTGAAGAGCTGATTTTCACTCCGGCAGGTGCTGACTTTCGGCACCCCTTAAGCCCCGCAAAAGTCTTGGGAAAAGCCGCTGGCCGCGGTTGCCCTTGCGGCTCGGTTCTGACCATTGTCCCGGCCATGAGAGCCGCGAAAAGCCACTCGCCCACACACTAATATTGCCATCTATGGTATTGTCCCGGCAGGGAGATTCGCGCCCCGCCAACAGAGAATCGTGTCAATGAAACTCACCCGCCTGCGCCTGCACGGTTTCAAGTCGTTCGTTGAACCCACTGACTTTGTGATCGAACCGGGCCTTACCGGGGTTGTTGGCCCGAACGGCTGCGGCAAATCGAACCTGGTCGAGGCGCTGCGCTGGGCGATGGGCGAGACCTCGCACAAATCGCTGCGCGCCGCCGACATGGACGCGGTCATCTTCGCGGGTTCAGGGAACCGCCCGTCGCGAAATCACGCCGAAGTGGTGATGACGATCGACAATTCCGATCGCTCGGCCCCGGCGGCCGTCAACGATCAGGAGATCCTTGAAATCTCCCGCCGCATCGAGCGCGAGTCAGGCTCGGTCTATCGCATTAACGGCCGGGACGTCCGCGCCCGGGACGTGCAGATCCTGTTCGCCGATGCCGCGACGGGCGCGCGGTCACCCGCGTTGGTCCATCAGGGCAAGATCGGCGAGATCATTCAGGCAAAGCCGGAACAGCGGCGCCGCGTTCTGGAAGACGCCGCCGGTGTTGCCGGACTTCATGCCCGCCGACACGAGGCCGAATTGCGCCTCAAGGCCGCCGAAACCAATTTAACCCGAGTCGAGGACGTGATCGGGCAGTTGGCGGGACAAATGGACGGCCTGAAAAAGCAGGCGCGTCAGGCGATCCGGTATCGTGAGGTCGCCGCCAAGGTCCGCAAAGCCGAGGCGCTGCTCTTTCACCTGCGCTGGTGCGAAGCCAATACGGGGGTGTCCGAAACCGCAACTACCCACGACGTTAGTGTGCGCCAGATGGCGGAACGCACCCGCGAACAGGCTGAGGCCGCCCGTGTCCAGGCAGTGCGCGCCTCCGAGCTTCCGGCCTTGCGCGAGGCCGAGGCCCGCGCCGCGGCGGGCTTGCAGCGGCTCACCAATGCGCGCGAAATGCTCGATCGGGAGGAAGAGCGCGCCAGGGAACGCGTGGCCGAGCTCGATCGCCGTCTCGAGCAGTTTTCGGCCGATATCGCGCGCGAACAGCAGCAGAACTCCGATGCCGAGGTGGCGCTTCAACGGCTCGACGCCGAGGACACCGAGCTAAAAGAAGAGATCAGGACGCGCGTCGAAACCCGCAGTGGCGTCGATGAACGCGTTGCGGAAGCCGAAGCGACGCTCTCCGCCGCTGAAGGATTATTTGCCGAACTGACCACTGCCCTCGCCGACCTCACCGCCAAGCGCAATCAGCTTGAGGGCAATGTGCGCACGCACCGCGAGCGGCTGGAGCGGCTAGACCAGGAAGTCGCCACGGTCGATCGCGAAGAGCATAATCTGACGCAGGAAACCAGCGGGCTGGGAGACCTTGCATCGCTGGCTGCCGCCATGAACACAGCGCAGCACGCTTTGGCGCACTCCGAAGCCGCGGCCCAGGCCAGGGAAGCGGGGCACGTTGCTGCGCGCGAGAAGCTCGAAGCCGCCCGCGTGCCGCTTGCCGAAACAGAGAAACGGGTGCAGCGGCTCGAGACCGAGGCGCGCACCATCTCGAAGCTCGTCAACCGCGAGACCAAGAATCTATGGCCGCCGATTATTGACGGCATCAGCGTCGGCAAGGGCTATGAGAAGGCGCTCGGTGCCGCGCTCGGCGACGATCTCGACGCGCCGGTCGACCCTTCAGCGCCGATGCGCTGGACCAATGCCGGGGTGACCGAGGGAGACCCGTCGCTGCCGGAGGGCATCGAATCACTCGCAGCCCATGTCGATGCGCCGATCGAGTTGGCGCGGCGACTGGGACAGATCGGCGTTGTCGCGCGCGAGCGCGGCGCGGAGTTGGTCTCAAAGTTGAAGACGGGCCAGCGGCTGGTGTCGTTGGAAGGCGACGTCTGGCGCTGGGACGGGTTTGTCGCGGCCGCGCACGCCCCGACCGGAGCAGCGCGACGGCTGGCCGAGCGGGCGCGCCTAGTCCAGATTGAAGGCGAGCTTGAGCAGGCCCGGCTCGATGCGGCCGCCAAGCGCAATGCCCTCGAGGCGGCGGAGGCCGAGTTGCAGGCCGCTTCAGCCGCCGAAACCGCCGCACGCGAGGCGTTGCGCGCCGCGCGGCGCGATGCCGATACCGCCCGCGAAAGTCACGCCGCGACCGAACGCGAGATCAATCGTCATGCTGCGCGCAGGTCGGCGTTGGCAGAGGCACGCAGCCGGCTGAATGCCGATCGTGCGGAGGCACAGAGCGCGTGTGAAGCTGCCGCGGCGGCATTGACTGAATTGCCGCCGAGCCTCGACGCCGAATCGAGACTCGCTGCGGTTCGACTCGACATCGACGGCCATCGCCAGCTCGCGGCGCAGGTGCGCGGCGAAGCCCAGGCGCTGGCGCGCGAGGCGGAACTGGCCGACCGCCGGCTGCAGGCAATCACAGCCGAGCGCAACGAATGGCAAAGCCGCCGGCAAAGCGCCGTTTCTCAGATCGAAACCATCGAAGCCCGCATTACCGAGGTCAAAGCCGAGCGCGCCGAGCTGGACAACGCGCCGGCGTTGTTTGCGGAAAAGCGCCGGGCCCTGATTGATCAAATCGAAATGGCCGAAAACAATCGCCGCGTCGCGGCGGATGCGCTTGCCGCCGCTGAAAATGTCATGGCGGAGACCGACCGCGCCGCCAAGATTTCGCTGGAAGCCCTGTCCGCCGCGCGCGAGGCCTGCGCTCGCGCTGAAGAGCGCATGGATAGCGCCAAACGCCGCCTCGCCGACATCGAGCGCGAAATCCACGACATGCTGGAAGTCGCACCGCAAGCCGTGGCCGGGCTTGCGGAACTTGAACCGGGCGCGGAATTGCCGCCGCTCGCCGAGATCGAGGAGAACCTCGAAAAGCTGCGTCGCGACCGCGAACGATTGGGCGCAGTCAATCTTCGCGCGGAGGAAGAGCTGCGCGAGGTCGAAGCCCAGCACACCTCTCTCACCACCGAGCGCGACGATCTGGTGGAAGCCATCAAGCGCTTGCGTCAGGGCATCCAAAGCCTCAACCGCGAGGCCCGCGAGCGTCTGTTGACGTCGTTCGAAACCGTCAACGGTCATTTCAAAAGGCTGTTCGTCGAGCTGTTCGGCGGCGGCGAGGCCGCTTTGCATCTGATCGAAAGCGACGATCCACTTGAGGCCGGACTTGAGATCATTGCCAAGCCGCCAGGCAAGAAGCCGCAGACCCTATCGCTGTTGTCAGGCGGAGAGCAGGCGCTGACCGCACTGGCGCTGATTTTCGCGGTGTTCCTCACCAATCCATCGCCGATTTGCGTGCTGGACGAAGTCGACGCCCCGCTCGACGACCACAATGTGGAGCGGTTCTGCACGTTGCTTCACGAGATGACGGCGACCACCGAGACGCGCTTTATCATCATCACCCACAATCCGATCACGATGGCGCGGATGAATCGCCTGTTCGGCGTCACCATGGCCGAACGGGGCGTCTCGCAACTGGTATCGGTCGACCTCGAGGACGCGGTAAAGATCCTCGATCAGAACGTCGCCTAGCAAAAACTTTCCCTTTCCCTCTCCTCAACGGAGCGGGAAGAACCGATATGACCGCTCCGGATCTTCCGATCGAACTCAAGGCCGCGCTCGAAGCCAGACTCGAGGGCCTGTCGCGCGCTGAGACCGCCTCCCGGGCCGCGCTGATCTCAAGCACCTACCGCAATGGCGGCGGCTCCGTCGCGATCCGGTCTGAGCGCGACGCGCTCGCTTATGCGCTGGCGCGCATGCCCGCGACCTATGCTGCGGTGATTGCAAGCCTGAATGCGCTGCGTGAAATTACGCCGCAGTTCGCTCCGACCAGTTTGCTCGATGTCGGCGCCGGACCCGGCACGGCAACTTGGGCTGCGGCGGAGGCGTTTCCATCCTTGCAGCGATTTACGTTGATCGACTCCAACAGCGCGCTGCGCGCGCTGGCGCTCGATCTGATCGGTAATAGCACGCGCTTTCGCGAGCTCGAATATCGGCATGGCGAAGCCGGCGCGGCTCTAGCTGGTGCAGAGCCGAGCGATCTCGTGGTGGCAAGCTATGTGATCGCCGAAATCAGCGAGGCCGAACGAACCGCGCTGGCTGAGGCGCTCTGGGCCCAAACCCGCAATACCCTACTGATCGTGGAGCCCGGCACGCCCGCCGGCTACGCGCGGATCATTGATGTGCGGGCCCAATTGATTGCAGCCGGCGCTCACGTCGCAGCCCCTTGCCCGCACGACCGCAAGTGCCCGCTGACCGCTCCTGACTGGTGCCATTTCACGCAACGCCTGCCGCGTTCACGCGCTCATAAACAGGTCAAGGCAGCAGAGCGCCCCTTCGAGGATGAGAAGTTCATTTACCTGGCGCTGACGCGCGAGCCGGCAACGGTTCACCCGGCGCGCGTGCTTCGGCAGCCGGAGTTCACCAAGGTAGAAGTGACCGCCAAGCTCTGCACGGCCGAAGGTCTTGCCATTGCAAAAGTGCCTCGCCGTGCCAAGGCCGAGTATGCCCGCGCGAGACACTGGCGATGGGGCGACGCGCTGACGTCGTCGGAAGATAAGCCAGCCGTTAAGCTGTAGGCGTGGATGCCCGGCGCAACCGCCAAACTCGTCAAATGCCATAGCGATCCGCCTCGGTGGTCCCCATATCGGGGCCGCTGACGCGAGCCAAGGTTTCATCTAGTGGAGTATATTCGCTACTCACCTGGCCGCGAGCGCACGAAGCGAATGTCAAATCCAAAACTCCACTACGAAGTTTGTATTTGCTAGTGGTCCTTGATTCTAACATTCGCAAAGACGCTCGCTGAAACGCGATGCGAATGTTAGAATCAGACCACTAGGCTGTGCCGCGGTCGTTCTCATCAGGAGCTACTGATCATGTCATCAGGATGGATCATTGTTGGCATTCTCGTCATTCTCGTTCTCTTCGCCTTCGCTGCATACAACCGGCTGGTTACGCTCAATCAGCGCGTAGGACAGGCCTTTGCCGATATCGACGTCCAACTGAAGCAACGTCATGACCTGATCCCGAACCTGGTCGAGACCGTAAAGGGCTACGCGGCGCATGAGCGCGGCACGCTAGACGAGGTGGTAAAAGCGCGCAATGCCGCGATATCCGCGCAGGGACCCGGACAGGTCGCAGCCGCCGAAAACCAGTTGACCGGCGCGCTTGGCAGGCTGATCGCGTTGTCGGAGGCTTATCCCGACCTCAAGGCCAACGCCAACTTCCAGCAACTGGCGAGCGAATTGGCCGACCTGGAAAACAAGATCGCCGCCAGCCGTCGCTTCTTCAACAACGCGGTCCAGGAATACAACACCGGTATCCAGCAGATGCCGACCGCTTTGTTCGCCGGCATGCTCGGCTTTACCCGCAAGGATTTCTTTGATCTCGGCGCCAGCAGGACCGAAGTCGAAACGGCGCCGCAGGTGAAGTTCTGATTTGAAAGTCGACCCGGCGGGGTAGCGCATCATGGCCGCTTATGGTCTTTACACGCATATCGCATCGAACAAATTTCGTTCGGTTCTCCTGCTCGCCGGACTTTTCCTTCTGGTCTACGTCATGGTCTATGCCGGCGCCCTGATCGCGCAAGTCGTGATCGACGCCGGCGAATCCACTAACGACTACCTGGTGGCAGCGGCGCGCGACCTGATCGCGGCGTTTCCATATGCGACCGGGGCGGCGTTGCTGTGGATCGCGATCGCCTATTTTTTCCATCAATCGATCGTCGATGCCGTCACCGGCGGCGAAGACGTTACGCGGCAGCAGCAGCCCCGGTTGTATAACCTGCTCGAAAACCTCTGTATCTCGCGCGGCATCCCGATGCCGAAACTGAAGGTGATGGAAAGTGAAGCGCTCAACGCATTCGCAACCGGGCTCAATCGGCGGCAATATGCCGTCACCGTGACATCAGGGTTGTTGAAATACCTCAACGATCAGGAGATCGAGGCGGTCCTGGGCCACGAGCTCACCCACATCCGCAACGGCGACGTGCAGATGATGGTGATCGCGGTGATCATTGCTGGCGTGGTGGGCTTCTTCGCCGAACTTTTCTTCCGGAGCTTTTTCAACTTTAACTGGCGATTTGGCGGCGGGTCGTGGTCCTCCTCTTCGCCGTCGTCTTCTTCGGACAACGACCGGAAAGGTTCGGGCGGCGGTGCGGTCATCGTCATGATCGTCGCAATCGCGCTGATTGCGCTGGCCTGGCTATTGTCGCAACTGGTCCGGCTGGCGCTATCACGCTCGCGCGAACTGCTCGCCGATGCCGGATCGGTTGAACTGACCAAAGACCCCGATGCCATGATCTCGGCTCTGCGCAAGATCGAAAACCGTGGCGAGCTACCTGGCGCGACCTCGGCCGTGATGGAATTGTGCGTCGACAACCCGCGCGAGGGTTTTGCGGACCTGTTTGCGACTCACCCTTCGGTCGACGCCCGGGTACGCGCCTTGGTCAAATACGCAGGCGGGCACGATCCAGGCCCGTTGCCGTTGCCCTATGATAGCGGCGAGCAGCAGGAGCCCACGTCCGACACGGCGGACGGGCACATCCAAGGACCGTGGGGCCCCTGGAGCGACGCTAGAAGCGCTAAAGGCAGCTCGCAAAATGACGTAGCCCGGCCGTGGGGTGATTCCGAGGGCCCGTGGGGTCCTCACTAGCGGATGCGGCAAGACAATCAGCGTTTTGCCCGCATTCCCACGAAATCGGCGGAGTTGACGCTCACAGCCGTCTAATGATTTGAATTCCGCGATCTTTCTGGCATGTTCGCCCCGGGACAGGGTGCCGAGCCGCAAGCCGGGAACGAGCGCTGTCAGGGGGATTCGACGGCATGATCCGTAAAGGATACCGATTGCTCCAGAACAAACCGATCGGCTTGTTCTAGCATCGTGCTTCAGACAAAAATGGGCGGGTAAGGAAGTTCATGGCCAAGCCAGTTGTGATCGTGGTGGGCGCCGACAAGGGCGGGGTCGGCAAGACCACCGTCTCGCGGACGCTGCTTGACTATTTCAGCGCCAATAATGTGCCGACCCGAGCCTTCGATACGGAATTCCCGCGTGGCACGTTAAAGCGGTTTCATCCCGCGCTGACCGAGATCGTCGATATTACGACGACGCCGGACCAAATGAAGATTTTCGATACGCTCAACGCAGCAAGCCCTTCGGTCACCGTGATCGACGTGCGCGCGGGCCTGCTGTCGCCCTCGCTCGTCGCATTGCGCGATATCGGCTTCCTTGACGCGGCCAAATCCGGGCAAATCACCTTTGCCGTGTTCCATATACTCGGACCGTCGATCGCGTCACTGGACGAAATCGCCGAGACCGCGAACTTCATGCAAGGTGCGAAATATTTCCTGGTGAAGAACTTCATCAACAACACAAGCTTCTTCGAATGGGACCAGGCGACGTACAATTCCTATTTTCATCGGATCAAGGATGCGACCGAACTCACGATCCCGAAGCTCAACGAGATGGCCTATGAGCAAGTCGAAGTCGCCTCGGTTCCGTTCCTGAAATTCGTCGCCAACAAAGGCGCAACCGATGAGGCGGCAAACTATTCGTTCGTGCTGCGCGGCTACGTCCGCCACTGGCTGAGCAATGTCTGGACCGAGTTCGACCGCATCAAGCTGACTGATCTGGTCGGCACCAAGCCAGTCGGGCGAAGCGGCGAAAAATAGTTGCATAATCCAATTTAATTGGCTGGATTAGGCGCTCATTTCGCCTGATAGAACGCGTGATGCCCACCACGCCCGTCTTCATCGTTTGCTCGCCCCGGCCGCTGGTCGGGAAGACGCTGGTGGCGCGACAACTAAGCGAGTTCCTGCTGCTGAAAAACGGTGACGTGACCGCGTTCGACATCAATCTGAAAGAACCCTCACTTCTCGATTATCTGCCCCGGATCACCGAGACCGCCGAAATCGCCGATACGTTCGGCAAGATAGCGCTGATGGATCGCGTGATCCTCAACGACGGCGTGGCGAAGGTCATCGACCTCGGCTTCCACGCGTTCGACGAGTTCTTCCAGATGGTGGAGGAGATCGGATTTGTGAAGGAGGCGGCGCGGCGTAGCGTCTCGCCGGTCGTCATCTTCCTCGGCGATAACGATCGGGTTTCGACGCAGGCTCATGCCAGGCTGAAGGAGCAGATTCCGCCAACGGCCCTGGTCGTGGTGGATAATGAATACGTCGTTCGCGGCGAGTTGGCCGAACGAATGACTCAGGGCCGGCTGCTGCGCATTGCCGCCTTGCCCATGTTCCTGAAGACCTACGTCGACCGGCTGACCTTCTCGTTTACCGACTATCTGCGCAATGAAAAGGATTCATCGACCGAGCTTCACCAGTGGATCCGGACCAACTTCGTCAGCTTTCGCGAGCTCGAGCTCAGTTTGATCTTGCAGGGCTCGTAACGCCTCCTCACTCAATGCGTCTCAATGGCCGTCGAATGTCATCAGCGTTCGGACAGGCACGTCCATCGCCCGCAATTTTGCAGCGCCTCCGAGATCCGGCAAATCGATAATGAAGCAGGCGGCGACCACATTAGCTCCGATCTGGCGCAGCAGCTTGATCGCGCCCTCGGCGGTGCCGCCGGTGGCGATCAGGTCATCGACCAAAATCACGCGCTCGCCGGGGTGAATGGCGTCGGCGTGCATTTCCATTTCATCGAGACCGTATTCCAGCGAGTAGGCGATGCGGACGGTAGTATGCGGGAGCTTGCCGCGTTTCCGGATCGGCACGAAACCAGCCGAGGCTTGATGCGCCACCGCGCCACCCAGAATGAACCCACGCGCCTCGATCCCGGCAACTTTATCGATCTTGCTGCCCGCCCAGGGGTGGACCAACTCGTCCACCGCGCGGCGGAACGCGCGGGCGTCACCCAGCAGCGTTGTGATATCCCGAAAAAGTATCCCGGGTTTCGGGTAGTCCGGAATGGTGCGGACCGAGGCCTTCAAATCATGATCAAAGGTCATTGGTGCTCATTTCATTTTGCGCGGCTAGCCGGGCGAGCAGCGGTCGGGTCACCTTCGTCGTGGTCAGTCCTTGAAACTGCCTGTTCTGCATTTGCGGGCACTCCCAGCCGGAACGCGTTCTCCACAATTCGCAACCCGACCTCACCGCCGAGCGACATCAGCGACTCCGGGTGAAACTGCACCCCCGCGACGGGCAGGCTCTTGTGTTCGATTGCCATCGCCACGCCATCTTCGGTACTCGCGGTGACCGCGAGCACGTTGGGCATGCTGTCACCCTCGACGTAAAGCGAATGGTAGCGGCCGATCACGATTTCATCGGGAAGGTTTTGCATCAGCCGCCCTCCCCTGATCCGAACTGGCGATGGCCGGCCATGCGCCGGGTGTCCGAGTTGGCCGAGTTTGCCGCCGAAATATTCTCCAATCGCCTGCACGCCGAGACAGACACCGAATACCGGCAGGTTCTTGCGGATCGCAGCATCGATGGTTTTTGACATGCCGAAGTCCTTCGGGCGGCCGGGACCTGGCGACAATACCAGCAGATCCCAGTCCTTTTTCAGCATTTCCAGCGCATGCACGTGTCTCACCACCGTCACGTCGGCTCCGACCTGCCGGAAATAATCCGCCAGCATGTGGACGAAGCTGTCATCGTGATCGATGAGCAGCACCTGCTTGCCGGAGCCTGTCGCATCCGGTGCAAACGTCGAAAGGGGCTTCGGCGGATCGCCGCGCAGCGCCTGAAACAATGCCGCCGCCTTGACCTGGCATTCGCGATCCTCGGCGGCGGGATCGGAATCGAACAGGCATGTGGCGCCGACACGCACTTCTGCGAGGCCGTCCTTCATCCGGATCGTACGGATCGTCAGCCCGGTGTTGATGCTGCCGTCGAAATTCACGGCCCCAATCGCCCCGGCATACCACCGCCGGGACGAACGCTCGTGGTCCTCGACGAACTGCATCGCCCATAACTTCGGCGCTCCGGTCACCGTCACCGCCCAGGCGTGGGTGAGAAACGCATCGAGCGAATCGAAACCCGGCCGCAGCATGCCCTCGACATGGTCGACGGTGTGAAACAGTTTCGAATAGGTCTCAATCTGCCGACGAGCGAGAACTTTGATCGTTCCGGGAACGCAGACGCGCGCCTTGTCGTTGCGATCGACGTCAGTGCACATGTTGAGTTCGAACTCGTCCTTTTGGGAATTGAGCAATTGACGAATCTGCTCGGCATCGCCGATCGCGTCCACCCCGCGTGCGATAGTGCCGGAAATCGGGCAGGTCTCTACCCTTCTGCCGTCGGAGCGAACGAACATCTCCGGTGATGCCGATACCAGGAACTCACCCTCGCCGAGGTTCATTAGCGCGCCATAGGGGGATGGATTGATCCGGCACAGCCGCTGGAACACTTCCGCCGGCGAACGCTCACAGGGCTCGGCAAACAATTGTCCGGGCACCGCCTCGAACAGATCGCCGCGCGCGAATGCTGCCCGTGCGGTCTCGACCGTGGCTTGATATTCACCGGGCGCGTGATCGGAAAATCCCTGCCGAGGCGTTCTGGCGTAGACGCTTTCCGCAGTCTGACGCGGCAAACCCTCACACGATTTCCCGTTCCAGGCAAAGTCGTAGCTCAAGATGACGCCGCGTCCCGTCGCGCGATCATAGGCCAATAGTCGATCCGGCACGTACAGCACCATGTCGCGCTGATCGCTCTCGCGCTCGCGCTTTTGCGCGAGATCCTCGATCTGGAACACCAGGTCATAGGCGAAGGCGCCAAACAAGCCGAGCAACGGGTCTTCATTGGAGCCGAACGCCGCCACTAGATCGCGCACCAGCGACATCACGCTGGCACGGCGGGTGCGCTGGTCTTCGTCCACCGGCGCCGGGCCGCGCACGATATGGCCTGCGAGCTGGCGCGCGTTCTTTTCCGTGATCACCACGCAAGGCGACCACAAGGCTTGTTCGAGAAACGCGATCAGCACTTCACCGCGCGCGTTCAGCGCGTCGAGCCAGAACTGGGATGCCTTGGTTTGCAGTCGCAAAGGCGGATCGGAAAAGCCGAGATCGAAGCTCTCATAACGGCCGGGCACCGTAGTACCAGATGAAAGCACGACGCCGGGCCGTTGATCGAGCAGCTCAATCAAGTCGTCGAGCCTGCTGGCGCCGCCCGAGAACTGCTCCACCAGCCGCGTCACGGAAAGCCCGCCGCTGGTTCGATATTCGCTGCGGGCCGGCAGTGAAAAAACTGTCCTGTTCATGTGATCCTCTTACGAAACTTGCCGAGGCAACGCCACACAGGACAAACGAAAAGGCCGTCGCACTGCGATGACGGCCTCTGACGATCGGGGAAAAAACAAAATCGCACCGGCCACCTCTTTAGGAGGTGCGCCACCACAGGGCTTTGCGGACGACGGTGCTCATGGGCGGATAAACACCATGGCGAGGCCGAGCCGTCAAGCAGGTATCGCCGTGATGCGACTGATGATCTGGCCCTGCCGGACTTATGTTTTGGTATTGAAAGACGACGAATTTCGCAGGATTCAGCCACGATACGGGAGGCGCGCAATGGCTGTTGCAGGGGGCTGCGGGAACATGAGCGGGTGTGGCTCACGTCTGCCGCACGAAATGCCGGATGCGCGCGGCAGCTTCCCGTTTGGGCTGGTCATGAACGGAAATTACAAGCTGGCTTCGGGAACTTGCCTCTCGTAGGACAGCGAGGTTACGTCGCCGACCAACGCCTGAAATCTTCAGCGAAGATCATGCCCGACGATTTTCAAAGTAAACCTAGCCGCTGGGCATGATACGCGACGAGCTAGCGCTGCAGCGTATGACCTGATCGCTTGAGCTCGTTTTGCAGAGCCGCCGGACGCGAGCTGGCCCGTATCATCATCCCAAATGCTTTTTGAAGAAGTCGATCGCCCTGTCCCAGGCGAGCTCAGCGGCCTTGCGGTCGTGCACAGATTGACGCTGTTCGTTGACGAATGCATGTTCCGCATCGTACCGAAACAGCTCGAGCGACTTGCCGGCAGCCTTCATCGCTTTTTCGAAATTGCCGACCAACTCCGGCGTGCACCAATCGTCCTTGGTGGCAAAATGCGCCTGCAGCGGGATCTTCACATCGGCAGGCTTTGCCGCCTGCTCCGGTGGAATGCCGTAAAAGACCACGCCGGCCGCGAGCTCCGGAATTTTGGTTGCGCCAATAATGGTGACGGCGCCGCCGAGGCAGAAGCCGGTCAGCCCCACCTTGGCGCCGTTCTTGGCGAGATACTGCGCCGCACCGCGCACGGTCTGCGTCGTGGCATCCATGAAGTCGAGCGAGTTCATCTCTTTACCCGCGGCATCAGTGTCGTGATACGGCACGATCTTGCCGTTATAGAGATCGGGCGCGAGCGCATCGAATCCGGCCAGCGCGAAGCGGTCGCATAAGCCCTTGATCTGCTCCGAAAGCCCCCACCATTCCTGGATCACAACCACGCCCGGTGCATTGCCGCGCTCGGCGTTGGCGAGATACCCGCTGGCGTCCTTGCCGTCAGGACGCTTGAAGGAAATGCTGGTGCCCATGGTTGCCTCCATGACATTTTTGGGTTGAGCCGGTTGAGCGCATTTTGTCCGTCCTGCGCCCACAACGCAATCGCCGGATGCACCAACCCTGCGACAACAAAAAAGCCCCCGCGGGGGCTCTTTCAAAATTCAGATGAGGAGGTCAGTGCGTGAGGAGATCAGTGCGCGCTCGCCCAGACCTTCCGTTTGGTGAACCACAGCAACCCCGTCATGATGATCAGGAACACGAACACCTGCAGACCCAACCGCTTGCGCGCCTCCAAGTGAGGTTCTGCGGCCCACATCAGGAAGGTGGCAACGTCGTGGGCATATTGCGGCACCGTGGCCGGCGAGCCGTCATCGAACGTGACCTGACCGTCGCTGAGCGGCTTCGGCATCTTGATCGCATGACCAGGGAAATACTTATTGTAGTACGAGCCGGGCGGGATGGTGATCCCGGCCGGCGGCTTGTCCTCAAACCCCTGCAGTAGGGCATCGATGTAGTTCGGGCCCTGCTCCTGGAATTGGGTGAAGAAGTCGAACACGAATCTCGGGAAGCCGCGCTCGTAAGAACGTGCCTTGGCGACGAGCGAGAGGTCCGGCGGCGCGGCGCCACCATTGGCCGCGCGCGCGGCCTGTTCGTTGGGGAATGGCGAGGGGAAGTAATCCGCCGGACGTCCCGGGCGATCGAACATTTCACCCTGGTCGTTCGGGCCGTCCTTGATCTTGTATTCGGCCGCAAACGCCGCCGCCTGCGCCGGCGTGTAACCCGGACCTCCGGGATCGGCGAGATTGCGGAACGCAATATACGACAGCGAGTGGCAGGCGGAGCAGACTTCCTTGTAAACCTTCAAACCGCGCTGCAACGCTCCGCGATCATATTTTCCAAAAGGGCCCGCGAACGACCATGTTTGCGATGGCGGCGTTTCCTCCGCAGCGCGGGCGTTCTGCGCAGTTCCGACGAACAGAGCGCTCGCCACCGCGAGCGCGATCACCGTGGATACCATCGGCGCGGCCTTGCTTCCGGTTTTTGCCAGCACGTCATCGGCGATCGAATTCGGGATCGGCCGCGGCGTTTCGATCCGGCTCAACACCGGCAGCAGGATCAGGAAGTATGCGAAATAGCAGAAGGTCAGGATACGGCCGACGATCACATAAATGCCTTCCGGCGGCTGGGCGCCGAGATAGCCGAGCAGCACGCACACGATCACGAACATCCAGAAGAACTGTTTCGCCAGCGGACGATATTTGGATGATTTGGTTCTCGCCGTATCCAGCCATGGCAGGAACGCCAGCACGAGAATTGCTGAGAACATCGCGGTCACGCCCGCGAGCTTGTTCGGAATGCTGCGCAGGATTGCGTAGAACGGCAGGTAATACCATTCCGGTACGATATGCGGCGGCGTCACGCCGGGATTGGCTGGAATGTAGTTGTCGGCATCCCCTAGATAGTTCGGCATGTAGAAGATGAACCATGCGAAGAACAGCATGAAACAGGAAACGCCGAACATGTCCTTGATCGTGGCGTAAGGCGTGAACGGCACGGTGTCTTTTTCGCTCTTGGGCTCGACACCTGCCGGATTGTTCTGCCCGGCGACATGCAGCGCCCAGACGTGCAGCACCACCACCCCGGCAATCACGAACGGCAGCAAGTAGTGCAGCGAGAAGAAGCGGGTCAGCGTCGGGTTGCCGACGGAGTAGCCGCCCCATAGCAGCGTCACAATGCTCTCACCGAAATACGGAATGGCGGAGAACAGATTGGTGATCACGGTGGCGCCCCAGAAGCTCATCTGTCCCCAGGGCAGGACGTAACCCATGAAGCCCGTCGCCATCATCAGCAGATAGATAATGACGCCGAGGATCCAGAGGATTTCACGGGGCTCCTTGTATGACCCGTAATAAAGACCGCGGAACATGTGGACGTAGACGGCGAAGAAGAACATCGAGGCGCCGGCAGCGTGCATGTTGCGCAGCAGCCATCCGAAATTCACGTCCCGTACAATGCTCTCGACCGACCTGAATGCCATGTCGGCATTCGGCGTATAGTGCATCGCCAGCACGACACCGGTCACGATTTGCAGCCCCAGCATCATCGAAAGGATGGCGCCGAACGTCCACCAGTAGTTCAGGTTGCGCGGCGTCGGATAAGCCACGAACGAGGAGTGCATGAGACCCATAATCGGCAGACGCCGTTCAATCCATTTCAGGGTTGGACTGGTCGGCTGGTAGTCTGATGGTCCGCTCATGATGCGATCCTGAGGAAGGAAGTAAGGCGACGCGACAGGCGTGAGGCAGTCGGAATCAGATCCGAGCCTCAGCCAATCTGGATTTTGTTATCGGAAACGAACTGATAGGGAGGCACCGCCAGATTGGCGGGCGCGGGTCCTTGGCGAATACGACCGGAGGAGTCGTATTGCGAGCCATGGCAGGGACAGAAGAAGCCGTCGTAATTGCCCTCATGGGCGATCGGAATGCAGCCGAGATGGGTGCAAATGCCGATCACGACCAGCCACTGGTCATGGCCTTCCTTGACGCGGGCCTGATCGGTCTGCGGATCGGGAAGACTTGAAACGGCAACACTGCGCGCTTCATCGATCTGCTTTTTGGTGCGGTGGCTGATATAAATCGGCTTGCCGCGCCAGAACACTTTGATGTCCTGTCCTTCGGCAATAGGCGTGAGGTCGACTTCGATCGGCGCGCCGGCAGCGATCGTCGAGGCGTCCGGGTTCATTTGGGAAACAAACGGCCAGAGCGTGGCAATTCCACCGACCGCGGCGGCAGCCCCCGTTGCTACAAAGAGGAAATCACGGCGTGATGGATGATCCGCCGAAGACGCTGTCGTCACGATTCCAAACCCTTTCTCAGCTGCAGCCGGTGGAACCGCCCCAGGACAACGCCTATACGACCAGGGGAGGCTGCCGGCGCCCGCGCCTACGCGGCGGCAGAAAGACCGCTTTTTCTCGCCAATCCGGCGAAACAAGCCGTCCAGAATCGTTCTATTGGCACCCTTGCCGGAAGAGCGCAAGCCCGCTATCGGCTGGTCACCGTGCAATGCACTAAATCCGCACAGCGCGATGATTCATTAAAATAATTCATCAAGGACCGGGACGACCCTGACGCGATGCAGCTAGCGCTTTTCCAGCCCGACATTCCACAGAACACGGGGACGATTCTCCGGCTCTGCGCCTGCCTCGATGTGACCGCTCACATTATCGAGCCCGCGGGTTTTCCCGTTTCCGATCGACACTTCCGTCGCGCCGGGATGGACTATCTCGACCAGGTGACCATCATGCGTCACGACTCCTGGCCGGAATTCGAACGATGGCGCAACAACGGCGGTTATCGGCTGATCCTGTTCACGACCAAAGGGACGAGTTCCTATCTGGATTACCGCTATGGCCGGGCAGATATACTGCTATTCGGGCGCGAGTCCGCCGGCGTACCTGACGAGGTCGCGAGCGCCGCCGATGCGCGGCTGGTGATCCCGATCATGCCGAACCTTCGCTCGCTGAATGTCGCGATGGCGGCGGCGATGGCATTGGGTGAAGCATCGCGCCAACTCGGTTCCAAGACCAAGGAGGCTGCGTCTTGAGCTATGCGGTCAAGGAAATATTTCTGACCTTGCAGGGCGAAGGCGCGCATGCCGGCCGGGCGGCGGTGTTTTGCCGGTTCTCCGGCTGTAATTTGTGGAGTGGCCGTGAGCAGGATCGCGCCTCCGCGACCTGTCAATTCTGCGATACCGATTTTGTCGGAACCGATGGCACGCTGGGCGGCCGCTATGATTCAGCCGACGCGCTGGCGGATACCATCGCCGGACAGTGGACCGGGGCGGCCGGAAACCGCTACACGGTATTGACGGGAGGCGAGCCGTTGCTGCAGGTGGACGCGCCGCTCGTGCAGGCGTTGCATGCGCGCGGGTTCGAGATTGGTGTCGAGACCAACGGAACGATCGATCCACCCGAAGGCATGGACTGGATTTGCGTAAGCCCGAAAGCCGGTGCCGAGCTGGTGGTGCGGCGGGGCAATGAGCTGAAGCTGGTTTACCCGCAAGCCGACGCCGCACCGGAGGCGTTTGTCGATCTCGCCTTTGAGCGCTTCTCCCTTCAGCCGATGGACGGGCCGGACGTGGTCGAGAACACCGCGCGCGCCATCGAATATTGTCTGCGCCATCCGCAATGGCGGCTGAGCCTGCAGACCCATAAGACCCTTGGCATCAGGTAGAAACGAGCTCTCAAGATGTGGGAATTGACGAAATCGTTCCGGTTCGAGGCAGCCCATGCGCTGATGGGAACGACGCTCGGTGCCGCAAGCGAAGAGATCCACGGCCATTCATTCCGCGCGGAGGTCACGTTGCGCGGCACGCCCGATCCAGCGACCGGCATGGTGCTGGATCTCGGGGTGCTCCAGCGCAGCATCGAAGATGTCCAGAAAATGCTCGATCACAAGCTTCTCAACAAAGTCGAGGCGCTCGGGCCACCGACGCTTGAGAACCTTTCACGGTTCGTATGGGAGCGGGTCCAGCACGCGGGCCCGATCGCACGCGTCAGCATTCATCGCGACAGCTGCAATGAAAGCTGCACCTATTACGGCCCGCAGGGCTAGTGGAGCGGACTTGACGTTCGCTACCCAGGCCGCGATTTCCTTATGCGAACGTCAAATCCAAAGCTCCACTAGCGTCAATAGTTTGCTAGTGGTCCTTTGATTCTAACGTTCGCAAAGGTGGCTCCGCAGATAGGAAGCGAATGCTAGAATCGGACCACTAGTGTTCTCCACGAATCATAAAGCCTGGTGCAGGCGCGAGACATCGAGCGGATGGCAACGCAAATGGATATGGCCGTGATCGAAGATCGCAAGGTCCGCGCGCGCTCTTGGTTCGAGCGTTTGCGCGACGACATCTGCACGGCGTTCGAGAAACTCGAACAGGATGCGCCCCCCTCGCTCTACCCCGGCCACTCGGCACGGTTCGAGCGCACCGCCTGGGACCGCACCGACCACACCGGCCAACCCGGCGGCGGCGGCATGATGTCGGTGATGCGCGGACGGCTGTTCGAGAAAGTCGGCGTGCATTGCTCGACCGTGCACGGTGAATTCGGCCCCGAGTTCCGCGCGCAGATTCCCGGCGCCGAGGAGGATCCTGCCTTCTGGGCTTCCGGCATTTCGCTGATCGCGCACATGCGCAATCCGAACATACCGGCGGTGCATATGAACACGCGGTTTGTCGTCACCAGCAAGGCTTGGTTCGGCGGCGGCGCGGATCTGACCCCGGTGCTGGAGCGTCGACGGTCACAGGATGATCCCGACTCGGTTGCGTTCCATGCGGCGATGCAAGCCGCCTGCGATGCGCATGCGGAAGTCGCGAGCTACCCGAAATACAAGAAATGGTGCGACGACTATTTCTATCTGCCCCACCGCAAGGAGGCGCGCGGAATTGGCGGAATTTTTTACGACTGGCACGATTCGGGCAACTGGGACCGTGATCTTGCGTTTACCCAGGACGTTGGCCGCGCCTTTCTGGGCATCTATCCCGAACTGGTCAGGCGCAATCTCGATGCGCCGTGGACCGCGGCCGACCGGGAAGAGCAACTGATCCGGCGCGGACGTTACGTCGAATTCAACCTGCTGTACGACCGCGGCACCATCTTCGGACTGAAGACTGGCGGCAACGTGGACGCAATCCTGTCGTCGATGCCGCCGGAAGTGAAATGGCCCTGAACCGATGACGCCACTGCCGCCCGCGATATTGATCGACCTCGATGACACCATTCTGTCGGCCTATGGCCGGCCTGACATCGCCTGGAACGCCGTCGCGACAGAATTCGCCGTCGATCTTGCGCCGCTTTCTCCCGAGCAGGTCGCTGTCGCGATCGTGGATTCGGGACGCAAATTCTGGGCGACGGCGGAGCCGGCGTGGCGGCTGAAACTAGCCGACGCGCGCCATGAAGTGGTCAGGGCGGGATTTTCGGCGCTCGCTGCCGCCGGTCATACGGCCCCGTCCCTGGAAATCGCAAGCAGGTTGGCCGACCGCTACACCGCCTACCGTGAAGAAGAGATGTTCGTCTTTCCGGGCGCGCACGATGCGATCGATGCGCTGAAAGCGTACGGCGTGAAACTCGCACTGGTGACGAATGGCGCGGCCGGTATCCAGCGCGCCAAGGTCGAGCGCTTTGCACTGACACACCGTTTCGACCACATCCAGATCGAGGGTGAGCACGGGTTCGGCAAACCGGACGACCGTGCTTATCATCACGCGATGCAGGCGTTGGGCGTGACCGCGCCCGAGACCTGGATGGTCGGAGATAATCTGGAATGGGAGGTCGAGGTGCCGCAGCGGCTCGGCATCTACGCCATCTGGATGGACGTTCATGGCGAGGGCCTGCCCCAAGGAACACGCGTCAAACCCGATCGCATCATCCGTTCACTGGCCGAGTTGCTACCTGGCAATGGCTAGGCGCTGTTCACACTAGCTGCCGAAGCGCCGTCGAGATCATCATCACGCCGCCTGCGATCACGGCGACATCGAGAATCGCGGTATGGATGTGTACCGGCATTCGCTCGACAAACGCTTTCGCTAAGAAGGCGCCGGGCAGCGCGATCGCGCCGATCAGGAGTGCAAAGGCAAAAACCTGCGCGGTGAGGACGCCGGCGAGCCCGAACACGGAAATCTTGATGATGCTGGTCGCGACCGAAATCATGGCATCGGTTGCAATCACCGCCGCGCCGTCCAGTCCCGCCGCCATCAGCAGCGACAGCAAGATCACGCCCGAGCCTGATGTGCCGCCAACCACGACACCATAACCAGCCGCGCCGAGCGTAAGGCCCGCATCGCCGATTTTGATATCGCGGCGTCTGGCCATTCGACGCAGCGGCACGCTCAATATCAGCATAGCGCCGATCACGAGCGCCGCGCCGGCGTTGCTCAGTCTTGTATAGCCGTAAGCGCCGGCAGCGGTCGTAATGGCCGCGGCCAGAATGACGATCATCGCGCGCCGCCGGTCAGCATAGCCGAGATAGGCGGCGGTGCGGCTAAGGTTTGTGAAGATGGCCGAGATGGCGATGATCGGCACCACCGGTTCGGCGCCGATCAGCGGCACCAGTACCAGCGGCATCAACGCGCCGGTGCCATAACCGGCCAAGCCGCCGAGCACTGAGGCGAACAGCGCAACGAGTCCTACCAGCGAGAGTTGAGCGAGCGAGACATCAGCAAACCCGGAAAGAATGCTCACTGCTTGTGATCGCGGCTGAAACGGGTAACAGTCTGATCAGCGATTGCGCTCAGCGCCGTTTCGTCCAGCGGAAAATCCGCTGCGAGCCAGGCGTCCTCGGCCAGTGCCAATATTTGTCCGAGCGTCGGACCCTCGGCGATTCCGCGTGCAATGAAATCCGCCGCCTTGAGTGGGAATTTCGGCGCTCGCCAGCGTTCCGGCAAAGCGGCAAGCTCGCGCCAATGCGGGGAATTGGCAGCATCCCCCGATCGCGCCCAGGCCAACATCAGCCGATCCCGATAGCGATCCTCGCCCAGCCGATAGAGCCGACGACGCGCCTTTGCCTCATCCATCCCGGCGAGCCGCCACCAGCGATGGCCCATGGAATCGAGCGCCTTGGCTTCGGCGTTGCTGAGGCGCAGCCGGATCGACACGCGCCTTGCATCTTCCGTGACTGCTACCGCCAGTGCTCCCAACCGCCGAATGCCGTCCGGCTCCAATCCGAGCGAGCGCTCGGCCGAGACCATCGTTGCAAGCGGCCCGATATAGGTGATGCCGCCGAAAATCGGCAACAGCAGACCGGCGTCAGCCATCGCCGTAGTGGCGGCGACCGCGCCTTCGGCGACCATCAGCTTCAGCATTTCCATGCGCACGCGTTCGGCGGAAAGCTGCGCCAGGCCTGCGCGCGCACGGATGCAGGCGCGATATCCGGCGCGATCGGGCTCGCCCGCGCCGAACGCGGCGTGAATCCGGAAAAACCGCAGGATACGCAGATAATCCTCGGCGATGCGCCGGTCGGGATCACCGATGAAGCGGACACGTTTGGCACCGATGTCCTCAAGTCCGCCGACATGATCGTGCACCACGCCAGCGGCGTCGACCGACATGCCGTTTATCGTAAAATCGCGCCGCTCCGCATCGGCAATCCAGTCGCGGCCGAACGCCACCTTGGCCTTGCGACCGAAAGTTTCGGTATCCTCACGCAGCGTAGTGATCTCAAACGGGTGCGCATCGACGATCAGCGTCACGGTGCCATGATCGATTCCGGTTGGAACGCTCTTGATCCCCGCCGCTTTCGCCCGGCGGATCACTTCCGCCGGCAACGCAGTGGTTGCGATGTCGACGTCGCCGATCGGAATCTTTAATAGCGCATTGCGCACCGCGCCACCGACCACGCGCGCTTCCTCGCCGTTGCCATTCAAAATCCCAAGCACACGGGCGGTGGCACCGGATCTGAGCCAGGGCGCGTCTTCGAGCACGCGCGCAGTGCTCA
>NZ_DATEPI010000125.1:0-18673 GCF_035273305.1 Bradyrhizobium sp.
GCCTCTTTCAGGCGCTGCAAGGCAAGCTTGTCGCTGCGCAGGTTAATGCCCTGCTCCTTCTGGAATTTATCGGCCAGGTAGTTGACCAGCCGCATGTCGAAATCTTCACCGCCAAGGAAAGTATCTCCGTTGGTCGACTTCACTTCGAACACGCCGTCGCCGATCTCGAGGATTGAAATGTCGAAGGTGCCGCCGCCGAGGTCATATACCGCGATGGTGCCGGATTTGGTCTTGTCGAGCCCATAAGCCAGCGCCGCTGCCGTCGGCTCGTTGATGATGCGAAGCACTTCCAGGCCCGCGATCTTGCCGGCGTCCTTGGTGGCCTGACGTTGCGCGTCGTTGAAGTAGGCGGGAACAGTGATGACCGCCTGATCGACCTTTTGGCCGAGATGGGCTTCAGCGGTCTCTTTCATCTTCTGCAGGATGAAAGCGGAAATCTGCGAGGGCGAGTAGGTCTTGCCGTCGGCCTCGACCCAGGCGTCGCCGTTCGACGCTTTGACGATCTTGTAGGGGACAAGCTTCTTGTCCTTTTCAACCATCGGATCGTCATAGCGGCGGCCAACGAGGCGCTTGACCGCGAAGAAGGTCCGCTCGGGATTGGTGACGGCCTGGCGTTTGGCGGGTTGGCCAACAAGGCGCTCGCCATCATCGCTGAACGCGACGATCGACGGGGTCGTCCGCATGCCCTCGGCGTTTTCGATGACTTTCGCTGTCTTGCCATCCATTACGGCGACGCACGAATTCGTGGTGCCGAGATCGATCCCGATGACCTTTCCCATGGTCCTAATATCCTTCTTTTTGCGGCAGGTCGGCTGGGCCCTGACGGCGCGCCAATCCAAACCCCCTAAGATCAAATGCTCGCGATATTGCGACGGTGAGCCTCATATAGGAGGAGGGTGAAGGCCCGCAAGGACCGGGACGCAACGTTCGCTTATCAAAACGCTCGCGGGTTGAAAGATAGTATCCGTGAGTGCGGCCGCAGCGGTGCATCCGGCAAACCGGGCCGCTCTCAAAGCCAGGGCGCTGGCCAAAAAAACCTGAGCGCGGCTCGGTCTTTCGATGTTCCGGGAACGAGGACTTTTGGCCTGTTGCACGGTGGCCAAAACGGCTAAAAGCCGGCAGACGCCAGAGCTGCCTGGTCCGGGTCGCGACTTGCCGGACCATCGAACGGCCTCAATGCAGACCAATAGAAAACCATGAAGCCTATTCGCCTATTCGCCGCGGCTGCCCTGCTTATCGGCCTCCTATGTCCCGCATTCGCAGCGGATGCGGTTTTTCCCCGAGGCATGCGGCTCGGCTTAACCCCGCTCGTCGGCCTCTCCCCCGCAAAATCCTTCACCGGCTTCGAGACCGAGGACCACGGCGTCAAGGTATTGGTGGCGGAGTTGCCGGCGGAGGCTTATGGCGAGGTGATGAACGCCTTCAAGGCCAACCCCGAAGGCACCGGGGGTATCAAGCCCGAGAGCATCGAGACGTCGGTCGGCATCGCCTATTACACCATCGAAGCCGCCAAGGACGCTCAGACGAATGTCCGCCGGTATTCGATGATCGTGCCGGGCGGAACTTTCTCCGGCTACGTCGCAGTGCAGGTGCCCGAGAGTGCGAGCAAGATCTACACCGATGATGCCATACGGCAGATGTTCGCGACGGCTGTGATACGCAGGCAAGTTCCGGTCGACGAGCAGTTGGGATTGTTGCCGTTCAAGATCAGTGAACTTAGCGAGTTCAAAAACGTCCGAACGCTGGCGCCCGGCGGAGCCATCATTCTCGCGGACGGCGATGAAACGAAGGGATTCGAGACCGCACCGTTTATGGTGATCGGCGTCATGGGCGCGGCGCCGGCCCAGCCCGACGATCGTGGCCGGTTCGCCCAGCAGGCCGCGACCACCATTCCCGGCGTCCGCGACGCGCGGATCACGATGTCAGAGCCGATCCGTATCGACGGGATGCCCGGCTATGAAACGCGGATCGATGCCACCAGCGGCAAGGAAAATACCGCTGTGACTGTCGTGCAATGGCTTCGCTTCGGTGGTCAAACCACGCTGCGCGTCATTGGAAGCGCCCCGCGTGACGTATGGACACAAGCGTTTCCACGCTTCCGCGCCGTCCGTGACGGAATTCAGCCGCGCGGATAACGTTGCGGTCGCTCTGCGATCGCGCATTAGCCGGGATAGAAATCAATTTTCAAGCGGTTTGGTGTCCGCCTTGGCTCCGCCCTTGGAGACCGCGACTAATGCGGGTCGCAAGACGCGCTCCCCGATCATGTAGCCGGCCTGCACCACCTGAACCACCGTTCCCGCTGGCACGGAAGGGTCGGGCACTTCATACATAGCCTGTTGAAAATTCGGATCGAATTTTTCGCCCGATGGATCGAATTTCCTGACGCCGTTTTTCTCCAGCGTGTTGAGCAGCGATCGCTCGGTCAACTCGACGCCCTCGATCAGCGCCTTCAGGCCGGGATCGGCCGACGCTTTCGCTTCGGCCGGAACCGCGTCGAGCGCACGCTGCAAATTGTCGGCGATGTCGAGAATGTCGCGCGCGAAGCCGGAAATGCCATAAGCACGCGCATCGGCCACCTCGCGCGTCGTGCGCTTGCGCAGATTTTCCATCTCCGCCAGTGTTCGGAGCATCTTGTCGCGCGATTCCGCCGCTTCCTTCGCAAGCGCCTCCGCCGATCCCTCTTCCGGCTCGTCGGGCATGATGTAAGGCTTGGAAATGACGGGCTCCGGTCCTTGGGCCGGGTTCACCGGTTCATCGTTCTGCCGGTTGGGATCGGTCATAGACTGTCCTCTTGAAAATAGCTCGCATCGATGGGGAGTTGCTGGCCGGGATATCGTGCTTTAGCCGCGCGAAATCAAGCGCCATGGTTCCTTCGGCCCGGATCAGGCGCCGGGATGAAGCTGACGGGCATCGGTCGGTTGCGATGAAAGTCTCCGCGAAAACCACACTGGAGGTTGGCCAGCAGGCACTAGCCTCCGAGGATTCGGCTCACAATCCGCGCGGCGTAATCCACGGTGGGGATCACCCTTGCGTAGTTGAGCCGGGTAGGCCCGATCACGCCGAGAACCCCGACGATATGACCGGCGCCATCGCTGTAAGGAGCAATGATGGTGGAGGAGCCGGACAATGAGAACAGCTTATTTTCTGAACCGATGAAAATCCGTACGCCCTCGGCGCGTTCGGCGCGCCCCAGTAGATCGATCACGCCGCGCTTAGTTTCGAGATCGTCGAACAGCAATCGCACGCGCTCCAGATCTTCGAGGGCATGCAGGTCTTCCAGAAGATTGGCGTGGCCGCGGACGATCAGTTGCCGCTCTTCGTTTTCACCGCCAGACCAACTCGCGATGCCCGCCGCGATGACTTTCTGCGTCAGCTGATCAAGCTCGGCGCGGTTTTGCGCCAGCGCAGTCTCAAGCTCGAGCCGCGCTTCCGCCAGGGTCCTGCCGCGAATTCGCGAATTCAGAAAATTGCTGGCTTCGGTGAGCGCCGAGGACGGAATCCCGGGCGGCAACGTCAGTACGCGGTTCTCAACCTGGCCGTCCTCACCGACAAGCACGACAAGCGCTCGCTCCGGCTCGAGCCGGACGAATTCGATGTGCTTCAACCGCGAATTGGATTTTGCGGTGAGCACCACAGCCGCGGCGCGGGTCAGGCCGGAAAGCCGCGTCAACGCTTCGCCGAGAGCCGCCTCGACGGACTGCGCCTTGCCGACCGATGCAAGTTGGCTTTGGATCGACTGCCGCTCCGGTTCGGTAAGATCACCGACCTGCATCAGGGCATCGACGAAAAACCGCAAACCGAGCTCGGTCGGCAGCCGGCCCGCCGAGGTATGCGGCGCATAGATCAGGCCAAGCTGCTCGAGATCAGCCATTACGTTTCGCACCGACGCCGGCGACAATGGAACCGCGATCAGGCGCGAAATATTGCGCGAGCCGACCGGCTCGCCGGTCGCGAGGTAACTCTCTACGATTTGACGAAATATGTCACGCGAGCGCTCGTTGAGCTGCGCCAGGCCGGCATGCGGCGCGATCAAACCGATCGGATCGTGATGGGCCACCATGTGCTCCCTTTAGACCTGCCCTAATCTGTCGATGTCCCGCGCCGGTTACAAGCAGGGATGACCTCGAAACGGTGGGCAAAGGCCTTGCCGCTGCTCGTTGGCCCCCCTACAAGCACCGCGAGCCATTGCGTTTTCTTGAACTTCTGGAGGATTTCCATGCGCCCAAGTCGCCGTGCGCCGGATGAACTGCGCGCCGTGTCGTTGGAACGCGGCGTGGTGAAGTACGCCGAAGGTTCGTGCATGGTCAAATTTGGCGATACTCATGTGCTGGTCACGGCGACGCTGGAAGAACGGCTGCCGCCTTGGCTCAAGGGGCAGGGACGTGGCTGGGTAACGGCGGAATACGGCATGCTGCCACGAGCGACCCTGGAGCGCACGCGCCGCGAGGCTGCCGCCGGAAAGCAAAATGGCCGCACCATTGAAATCCAGCGCCTGATCGGCCGCTCCCTGCGGGCCACGGTAAACCTCGAAGCCCTTGGCGAACGCCAGATTACGGTCGATTGCGACGTGCTGCAGGCCGACGGCGGAACGCGCACCGCCGCGATTACCGGTGCCTGGGTGGCTTTGGCCGACTGCCTGAGCTGGATGAAGGCGCGCAACATGGTGAAGACGAGCGTGCTGCGGGACAATGTGGCCGCGATCTCCTGCGGAATATATAACGGCACGCCGGTGCTCGATCTCGATTACGCCGAGGACTCCGAGGCGGAGACCGACGCCAATTTCGTGATGACTGGCGACGGGCGGCTTATAGAAGTGCAGGGCACGGCGGAAAGAACCCCGTTCTCGCATGACGAGTTTCTCGCCCTGATGGCGCTCGCGCGCAAAGGGGTGGCGCGGCTGGTGGATTTGCAGAAAATGGCGGTCGCCTAGTTTGCAGAGGTCGTTTTGCTGGAACTCGATCGGGAAAAGGCCGGCATAGCGCGTTACACATGCTCATGACCCAACACCGTCGAATCTCAGGCAAGCTGGTGATCGCGACCCACAATCCTGGCAAGCTCGCCGAGATGCGCGAGCTGCTGGCGCCGCACGGCGTTGAGGCAATTTCGGCCGGCGCGCTTGGGCTGGATGAGCCCGAGGAAACAGGCAATACGTTTCGAGCAAACGCATCGATCAAGGCGATCGCGGCCGCAAACGCCGCGCAACTTCCCGCCTTCGCCGATGATTCCGGACTGGTAGTTGATGCACTCGATGGCGCTCCGGGCATATTCTCGGCCCGGTGGGCGGGCCCGACCAAGGATTTTGGCGTCGCGATGACGCGGATCGAACGGCTGCTCGCCGAACGTGGCGCAACGCAACCTCCGCAGCGCAAGGCGCATTTCGTCTCCGCGCTCTGTGTCGCCTGGCCTGACGGCCATACCGAGGAAGTCGAGGCGCGCGCCGACGGGACGCTGGTTTGGCCGCCGCGAGGCACGGCCGGTTTCGGTTACGATCCGATGTTCTTGCCCGATGGATACACGCGCACGTTCGGGGAGATGAGCAGTATCGAGAAGCATGGGCTCCCGCCGCTCGGCCTCGGGCTGTCGCATCGCGCGCGCGCCTTCGTCAAGCTCGCGGAGATCTGCCTTGATTAGCTCCCGAGCCCGCCTTTCGCCAGAACAGCCAGACGCAAAAATCGAAGCGTTCGGCGTGTACGTGCATTGGCCATTTTGTCTATCAAAATGCCCGTACTGCGATTTCAACAGCCATGTCCGGCATGCCCCAATTGACGAGGAGCGATACGCGCGCGCCTTCGCACGCGAAATCGAAACCATTGCAGCGCGCGCGCCCGGTCGGGAGGTATCCTCGATCTTTCTCGGCGGCGGCACGCCATCGCTGATGCGCCCGCAAACGGTCGGCGCGATTCTCGATTCGATCGGCAGGCACTGGCGAGTGAGACCGGAGGTGGAGATCACGCTCGAAGCAAACCCCACGAGCGTCGAGGCTACGCGCTTTGCCGGCTACCGCGTTGCCGGTGTCAATCGGGTTTCGCTCGGCGTTCAAGCGCTCGACGATGTCTCGTTGAAAGCGCTGGGGCGCCTGCACACTGCGCGCGAAGCGCTGGCGGCGGTGGCGATCGCACGCAAAGCTTTCGACCGATACTCGTTCGACCTGATCTACGCGCGCCCCGACCAGACGCCGACAATGTGGGCGGCGGAGTTGAAGATTGCTATTGCCGAGGCGGCCGAGCATCTGTCGCTGTATCAACTGACGATCGAAGAGGGCACGCCGTTTTTCGGCTTGCATGCCGCCGGCAATCTATCGACGCCGGATGAAGGCAGCGCGCGTGCTCTTTACGACGTAACCCAGGAGATCTGCTCCGCGCATGGTCTGCCTGCATATGAGATTTCGAACCACGCGCGCGCTGGCGCTGAATGCCGGCATAATCTGGTTTACTGGCGCGGTGAGGAGTATGCCGGCATAGGTCCTGGCGCGCACGGGCGACTAGATATCGATGGCGTGCGGCACGCGATGGCGACCGAGAAGCGTCCCGAACAATGGCTGATGCGCGTGGAAGCCAGCGGTCACGGCCTCATAACCGACGACCGCCTCAACAGCGAAGAGCGGGCCGATGAATTCCTGCTGATGGGCCTGCGTCTCACCGAGGGCATCGATCCGAAACGCTATGCGGCGCTATCGGGCCGCGTGCTCGATCCGCGACGCATCGCGGTGCTGCGGGAAGAGGGCGCCATCGCCGTCGATGAAGACGGCAGGCTTCGGGTTACCCAAGCCGGATTCCCGGTGCTTGATGCGGTGGTTGCAGATTTAGCCGCCGCGTGACTTTGAAACGATGCGCGCGGACAGCGCGGCGACATCACGCCCCAAAGCTTTTCGGAGAACCGGCAACCGGCACGCCGCCACCCGATCCGACGCGCATGACCGCCAAGCCGCGCTCGTTGGTGCCATCGGCGCGGAATCGGAACAGACCGTCGATCCCGGCAAACCCGGATGGATTGATCAGCACGTCGGACGAAAATCGTTGTGGGCCCTGTGTCCGGGCCAATGCGGCGACGAGCGCAACAGCGTCATAAGCGAGCGTCGCGGTTCGCACCGGATCGGCGCTGTATTTGGCGCGGTAGCGAGCCGAGAAGCTGCGGAAGCCGGACGGATCGGGGGCTGCGTATAATCCGCCTTGCAAGCCAGGGCTCGCATAGACTCGTGGATTGTCCCACAACCCGGTGCCGAGGAGCTGGATGTTTTTCAAGTTGGCGCCTGCCGCGGTCAGCGCATCGGCGACTGTCACCACCGAATCGCCGTCGTCGGCCATAAACAGCGCGTCCGCGGACCCGAGCGCCTGCGCCACGGTTCGCGCCGGAGTCGCGCGATCCCCGCCATATTTCTCAAACGCGACGATCCGTCCGCCGCGGCGTGCCACCGCCTGCTTGAAGCTCGCCTCAACGACAGTGCCGTATGCATTTTCCGGCAGCAGCGCTGCGAACGATTTCTTTCCGATGCTCGCCGCTGAGTATTCGACGATCCGGTTGACGTCGGACTCCGGCAGGAAGCTCAACAGATACACGCCGCGTCCGGCCACGCTCGAATCCGTCGAGAATGCGATGACCGAGACGCCACGCGCGCGCGCCAACTGAGCCGTGGCAGGTACTGAGGCTGCAAACAAGGGGCCCAGAATAATTTCGACGCCCTCCTCGAGCGCCTGTTGGGTCCCTTGTTGCGCGCCTTGCGGGCTACCCCCATCATCCTTGATCAAAAGCTGGATGTTAGGATTCTGGAATTCCGCCAACGCCATTTCCGCGGCGTTCTTCATCGATTGTGCGGCAACCCCCGCATTCCCTGCTGCCGACAATGGCAAAATCAATCCTACCTTGACCTGTCCCGTGCCAACCGCGAGTGGCTCCTGCTTTGGGCCGGAGGGCTCCGCGCCGGGTTGCGAACCGAATTGGCTGAGGCTCTGCTGCACGCCCGCGCATGCCCCGAGCAGGGGCGCGCCGAGGATGAGGCCCAGCGCAGTCCGCCGGGTAGCCCCAAAATCCATCGACTCGGGTTTGAGCGGCCCCACCATCACATCTCTTTTCTTGACCGACCCAATCGGTGGGACGTCGATTCTCCCGGCATCAGGAGAGGCAGATTCAGGCATATTGTCGACGGTTAGTTAACCAGAACAAAAGGATTATGGCGATCCGGAGCGATCGAATTGCATCGCGGCTTCCCCAACCATTGCGCGACCCGGTGCTATCCCACGCCAGCATCGTGGCGTAAGCACCGCGTTCCCTCTAGATTACCGCAATGCGCCCGAAACCCACTTCCACAGATCGGACCGAACACTCGGCGGAACCCGTGGCGCGCACGTTTGCGATCGCTGGCCAAGTTTTGACGGTTCCAAGACCGATTCCTGGCCTTTATCTGGTCGCAACCCCCATCGGCAATCTCGGCGACGTCACATTGCGTGCCCTCGAAACCTTGGCCGGCGCTGACGTTATCGCCTGTGAGGATACGCGGGTTACCCGCCGGCTGACCGAACGCTACGCGATCGCCACGCCGCTTAAATCCTACCATGAGCATAACGCCGCGGTGGTCCGACCGGAGATCCTGAGAACGCTCGCGCAGGGCCAATCGGTGGCCTTGGTGTCAGATGCCGGCACGCCGCTGATTTCCGACCCTGGGTTCAAGCTGGTGCGCGAAGCATCCACCGCAGGTCATCAGGTTTTCGCCGTGCCCGGGGCATCATCGGTGTTGAGCGCGCTCTCGGTTGCCGCATTGCCGACCGACCGGTTCTTCTTCGAGGGCTTCTTGCCCGCCAAGCAGGCCGCGAGGCGCGCGCGGCTTGCCGAGATTGCACGAATCGAGGCGACGGTTGTGATGTTCGAATCCGGAAGCCGTGTGCAAAATACGCTGCGCGATCTCGCCGACATCATGGGGCCTCGTGACGCCGCGATCTGTCGCGAGATGACCAAAATGCATGAGGAAATCACGCGCGCGCCGATTGCTGAATTGGCGCGAACGGCCGACCGGCTGGAGACGCGAGGCGAATTCGTGCTGGTGATTGGCCCGCCCGCCGCCGACATGCAAACCATCAGCGACGACAAGCTGGACGAAGTACTGCGGCGCTCGCTTCAACACGACAGCGTAAAGGATGCAGTCGCCCATGCGGTGGAATTATCCGGGCGGCCGCGCCGGGAAGTTTACGCGCGAGCGCTCGATCTCGCCAAGGAAATAGCTGCGAAAGGCGAGCATGGCCAAGACTGACGATATTGCCCCACCCGAGAAGGTAGCGAAGGTCGCATCGCCTGAGCGCATCGCCGCGTTTCGAACGGGGCTTTCAGCCGAAGCGCGTGCCGCCGCTTTCCTGATGGCGAAAGGCTATCGTATCCTGGCAAAACGCTTTCGCACCCGCTATGGCGAAATCGACATCGTGGCGAGGCGACGTAATGTGCTGGCGTTCGTTGAGGTGAAGGCCCGTGGGACACTTGACGACGCCGCCTATGCGGTGACGGCGCGCCAGCAGGCACGCATCATCGAAGCCGCGCAGGCTTGGCTGGTCGCCCATCCCGAACAGGCCGATTTCGAGCTCCGTTTTGACGCGATGTTGATCGCTCCGCGGCGGCTGCCACGTCATTTGCTCGCGGCATTCGACGCCAGCACCTGATTCTATTCTCAATCCATTCCGGAAAACATTCAACCAACGCAACTTGTGGGCTGAGCCATGAAACTGAACGTCGCCGTCCAGATGGATCCCATCGCGCGCATCAACATCGGCGGCGATTCGACATTCGCATTGTTGCTGGAAGCGCAGGAGCGCGGTCACGCGGTCTCTTATTACACTCCGGACAAGCTCTCGCTACGCGGCGATGAAGTGGTCGCGCCTGTTCAGAAACTCGATGTCCGCGATGAACCCGGTAATCATTTCACGCTGGGCGAGCCGCGCCGCGAGTCTCTATCTGGGTTCGATGTCGTCCTTCTGCGGCAGGACCCCCCGTTCGATCTCGCCTACATCACCTCGACGCACCTTCTGGAGCGGATACATCCGAAAACATTGGTGGTGAACGACCCTGCCAGCGTGCGTAACGCACCGGAAAAGATTTTCGTGATGGATTTTCCGCACCTCATGCCGCCAACCCTGATCTCGAGGGATTTAGACGAGATCAACGGGTTCCGGGCGGAGCACGGCGCCGTCGTGATGAAGCCGTTGCACGGCCACGGCGGTGCGGCGGTGTTTCGGGTGATGCCGCAAGACATGAATTTCGGGTCGCTGTTCGACATGTTTTCCGTGACGTTTCGCGAGCCATGGGTGATCCAGCGATTTCTTCCCGAGGTCAAACGCGGCGACAAGCGTATTATCCTGGTCGATGGCGAATTCGCCGGCGCCGTCAACCGCGTTCCGGCCGCGGATGATCTGAGGTCAAACATGGTGCGCGGCGGCGCTGCGCAGGCCGCCGATCTCACCTCGCGCGAACGCGAAATCTGCGCGGAGCTAGGCCCGGCGTTGCGCCAGCGCGGGCTGTTGTTTGTCGGCATCGACGTGATCGACGACTATCTCACCGAGATCAACGTCACCTCGCCGACCGGCATTCGCGCCGTGTCCCGGCTCGGCGGGCCGGACGTTGCCGCCAAAATCTGGGACGTCATCGATAACAAGCGCGCCGCCGGCTGATCTGCCTTACGAGGATCAGCGCCAAGGCCCTCAACTTTGTGCCCAGCCGGGACTAATCTCGCGTCATTTACCCCGAAGCTTGCGTTCTCTTAATGTTCTTGATCCCGCTCCGGCTTTCCGCTACCTTTGGTTGTGCGAGGGGTCGGAATGGTACAGCGGGTTTCCACCGTAGCTTTTGAAGGGATTGAGGCCCGCGCGGTCGACGTGCAGGTGCAGGTCGCACCCGGATTGCCGGCCTTCGCCATTGTGGGCCTGCCCGACAAAGCGGTGTCCGAAGCGCGCGAGCGGGTGCGCTCGGCGCTGATCGCGTCCGGGTTGGCGCTACCGGCGCGGCGGATTACCGTCAATCTCGCACCAGCCGACCTGCCCAAGGAAGGCAGCCATTACGACCTCCCGATCGCGCTCGGTCTAATGGCGGCGATCGGCGCGATTCCGCCGGACGCGCTGTCCGGCTTCACCGTACTTGGCGAGCTCGGCCTGGACGGATCGATTGCGGCGGTGGCCGGCGCATTGCCGGCGGCGATCGGCGCGAATTCGCGCGAAGAGGGCCTGATTTGCCCGGCAGCCTGTGGCGCGGAAGCGGCCTGGGCGAGCCCCGATATCCAGATTGTCGCCCCCAATTCGCTGATCCAGATCGCCAACCACTTCAAAGGCACGCAGGTGCTGTCCCGTCCGCAGCCCAAGGTGCGCGAGGCCGAAACCAATTTGCTCGATCTTCGCGACATCAAGGGTCAGGAGAGCGCCAAGCGCGCGCTCGAAATCGCGGCCGCCGGCGGACATCACCTCCTGATGGTCGGCTCTCCCGGCGCCGGTAAGTCGATGCTGGCAGCCCGCCTGCCCTCGATCCTGCCGCCGCTGTCACCATCCGAGTTGCTCGAAGTTTCAATGATTGCTTCGGTGGCCGGCGAGATCCAGGGTGGCGCGCTGACGGCGCGGCGGCCATTCCGCAGCCCTCATCATTCGGCCAGCATGGCCGCGCTGACCGGCGGCGGCATGCGCGCGAGGCCCGGCGAAATCTCCTTGGCCCACCAGGGCGTACTGTTCCTGGATGAGTTGCCGGAATTCGATGCGCGCGTGCTGGACTCGTTGCGCCAGCCACTGGAAAACGGCGAGGTCTCGGTTTCCCGTGCTAATCATCGCGTCACCTACCCAGCGCGTTTCATGCTGGTCGCGGCGATGAATCCTTGCCGCTGCGGCCATGCCTATGAACCCGGCTACGCCTGCAAACGGGGACGCACCGAGCGCTGCACGTCGGATTATCAGGCCCGGATATCAGGCCCGCTGATGGATCGAATCGATCTGCGGATAGAAGTGCCGGCCGTGACCGCCGCGGACCTGATTTTGCCGCCTGCCGCCGAGGGATCGGCGGAGGTCGCCGCTCGGGTCGCCGCGGCGCGGCATATTCAGCTCAAGCGTTACGCATCGGCGGGATTGCCGCACATCCGCACCAACGCCGAAGCGCCGGCATCGATACTCGAACAGGTAGCGCAGCCGGACGCGCAGGGTTTGAAACTGCTTCGTGATGCATCCGAGAACATGCGGTTGTCGGCGCGCGGCTATCATCGCGTGCTGCGCGTTGCGCGTACGCTCGCCGATCTCGACGGAGCCGCCGAAATCGGCCGGCTTCATCTGGCCGAAGCACTTTCTTACCGCGCCCTTGCCGAGGACGTGAGGCGCGCCGCCTGAACTCGACAGAAGTTCAGGCCACCGAGACCAACTCGCGCGCCTCTCTTAACTTTGCATTAGCCATGTTTTCACGGCAGCGCGCGAAGTCGCCCGGCTTCAAGCAGTTCGCAATCTCGCCGATCCATCGTCTGGCCGGGACAGGGCGCGTCAATAGAGATTCAGGGCATCGGCATGGGGCGGGTTTTCCGATTCAAGTTAGGTATACGTCGTTTCACGCGGCGCCATTCCTGGCTTGTGTTCGTCGTTCGCTCCTCGATGATCTTTTCCGCCGCGTTCGGCGGTGCGTACGGGTTCATCGCCGGCAGCAGGTCCGAAACTTCCGGCTATGACCCCAACGCGTTCGCGATCGGGGCAAGCTTTCTGTTCGCGATCGCCTGCCTCGGCCTTGCGACGCTTAGTTTCCGGTTGCGCTTGATGCGCCAGAAGTTTCGCAAACTCGCACTCCATAACGAAACCTTGTCAGACCGGAATTGGGAACTGCAGGAAGCCGAGCAACGCGCCCGGAGCTTGTTCGAGTCGCAAGGCGATTTGATCGTGCTGCGTGACTCCGATGGCCGCATCACTTTCGTCAATGACGCCTATTGCGAGTTGGCGCGGCAGCCGCGCGATGCGCTGATCGGCAGCAAATTTAGCTTGCGCGTGATCGAGCAAGGCGACACCGCGCTTGAGGGTGACGGCACGAGAATCCATGACCAGAAGATCGAGGGTCCCCTTGGACCGCGGTGGATAGCGTGGCGGGAGGGGCTGGTTCGATCGGATGCCGGACAACCGGCCGAGATAAGATGCATCGGGCGCGATGTTACCGATCGCACCGAGACCGAACGCGCGCTGGCTGACGCCCGCGATCAGGCCGACGCCGCCAATCGCGCCAAGTCGCGATTCCTTGCGATGGCGAGCCACGAAATTCGCACTCCCCTGAACGGCATCATCGGCATGAGCGGACTGCTGTTGGATACGCCGCTGACGCCGGAGCAGATGACCTATGCCAAGGCGGTGAAGACCTCGGGCGACGCGCTGCTGTCGCTGATCGAGGAGCTTCTGGATTATTCGAAAATTGAAGCCGGCAAGATCGACCTCGAGCATCGTCCATTCGCGCTTGCCGGGTTGATCGAGGATATCACCGAACTACTGGCGCCCCGCGCTCAGGCGCGCAAGCTCGAAATCGCCGCCTATGTCGACGAACGTCTGCCGATGCAGGTGGTTGGGGACGCAGCAAGGCTTCGACAGGTGCTGCTCAATTTGGCAGGCAATGCGATCAAGTTTACTTCGACCGGCGGCGTTGCGCTGATTGTGGAGCCTGGTATCTGGCCGAACGAGATCTGCTTTCTGGTGCGAGACACCGGCATCGGGGTCGCGCTGGAAGCGCAGGAGCGGATTTTCCGCGAGTTCGAGCAAGCGGACGAGCGCATCGGCAGGAACTACGGCGGCACCGGCCTTGGTCTCAGTATCTCGGAGCGAATCGTCAAGCGCATGGGCGGACGAATCACGCTCGAGAGCAAGCCAGGCATGGGCTCGACTTTTGAGGTCTCGATTCCGCTCGCCGCTTATGGCGATCAGCAAGCAGCCTTTACGGCGCCGGATTTGAGCGGCGAATCAATCATGCTGGTCGCGCCCCAGAGCATCGAGTCCTCCCTGATCGCCCGCCGGTTGCAGCGCTGGGGCGGCCAGACGTGCATGGTTTCCGATCCGGAGGTGGCGCGGGCGCTGTTGCCGGAGCGGACATGGCATGCTGTCCTGATCGATCGCGCCATGGGCGCTGAAGCGACGGAAGCCCTGGGTCAAGCCGCGCGCGTTCACGCAACCCAACGGATCGTGATGTTCACGCCGGCCGATCGGCAAGAGCTTCGACTGTCGTCGGCCATCTCATCGGCTTTCACCGGCTACCTTGTAAAGCCACTGCGCGCGGCATCGCTGGCGGCGCGGCTCGCAAACGGGCCTGAAGTGCTCGCGCCGAGTCTTGCAACCGACGCGGAAATCGAGACCGCTGATCCAATGGAAAGTCCCGCGATATTGCTGCCGCGCGGACTTTCCGTTCTGGTCGCTGAGGACAACGAGATCAACGCGCTGTTGATGCGTTCGCTATTAACCCGATTGGGCCATCGCGCCGTGATCACCACCAACGGCGAACAGGCGCTTGAATCGTGGCTCGCCGCCAAATCCGCGGACACGCCCTATGATCTGGTGCTGATGGACATCCAGATGCCTCAACTGGACGGCATCGAAACCACCAAGCGGATCCGCAGCGTCGAGGCGAGCCAGCCCGGACGCCAGACGCCAATTCTCGCGCTCACCGCGAACGCGCTGGTGGAGGACCGCTACGCCTGCTTTGAGGCGGGGATGGATGGTTTTTTGATCAAGCCACTCGATCGGGAAAAGTTAGCCGACGCGCTGGCTAATCTCGCCGCCTCTCGGCATCTCGCCGTCTGAGGAGATGTGCCGCGATTATTCCTGCTTAGCTGAAGCGGAAGCTTCGAAAGAGCAAGCGTCACGCGAACTAGAGGCGCCGCAACGCCACCGTCTCGACCACATGATCGGCGCCCTTCTTGAGGATCAGCGTCGCGCGCGGTCGGGTCGGCAGAATGTTCTCCTCGAGGTTGGCAAGGTTGGTCCGTTCCCAGATCGCGAGCGCGGTGGCGGTTGCCTCCTCGTCGGACAAAGCCGCATAGCGATGAAAGTACGACCTAGGATCGTGGAATGCGGTATCTCGCAGGGTCAGGAAACGCCTGATGTACCATTCGCGCAGCACCGCTTCGTCCGCATCGATATAGACGGAGAAATCGAAGAAGTCCGACACCACCGGGACGGCTTTGCCGTCGCGCGGCAGCCGCCCCGTCTGAAGCACATTGACGCCCTCGACTATCAAAATGTCCGGCCGATCCACCTCGATGAATTCGTTCGGAATGATATCGTAAATCAAATGCGAATAGACCGGCGCCCGCACCGGGCGGCGTCCGGCCTTGATGTCGCTCAGAAATGACAAGAGCGTCGGCAGGTCATAGCTCTCAGGAAAGCCCTTCTTCTGCATCAAGCCTTGCCGCTCGAGCATGGAGTTCGGAAACAGAAAGCCGTCGGTCGTCACCAGATCGACCTTGGGGCGGGGCGACCAGCGCGCCAGCAGCGCCTGCAACACGCGCGCGGTTGTCGATTTGCCGACCGCCACCGAGCCGGCCACGCCAATGATGTAGGGCATCTTGCGATCTTCGATGCCCAGAAAGCGTCGTTGCGCAACAAACAACCGCTGCGTGGCATCGACATAGATCGACAACAGACGCGACAATGGCAGGTAAATTTCCTCGACCTCACTAAGATCGAGGCGATCGTGCATCGAACGAAGTCGCGCGATCTCGTCGGCACCCAGTGTCATCGGCGCATCGTCACGCAGCCGCGCCCATTGCTCCCTCGAGAATATCCGGTAGGGATTGTACTGCTGCTCCGGTGCCCGAATATCCATGGTGCCGCCTTGGCTTTGCGCGGGGCGCGCGTGTGTGATTGACCCCGATGCCGGTTATCCTAAACGCGCTTGCGGGATGCTTTCTCTTCGAGGCCTGAGGTAGTGGTGCGCTGTTCCAAGGCCGCTTCGACGTCCTCGAGCTTGACGCCGCGCGACTTCAACAGCACCAGCAAATGAAATATTAGGTCGGCGCTTTCCGCGATCAGATGGTCACGGTCGTTCTCGACCGCGGCAATGACGGCCTCGACGGCCTCCTCGCCAAGTTTCTTGGCACAGTGCTCCGCGCCTTTATCCAGCAGCTTGCGCGTGTAGGACGCCTCTCCTCCCGATGTCGCACGGGCATCGATGGTGGCAGCGAGATCGTGAATGGTAAAACGCGACATCAACTCAACTCACGCGCTTCTGAATGAACCGCTACGCAAGGCAATTAGCACTTTTTTGAAGAGGAGTCGTCAGGGATCGAGCCGCATCGGCACCCCGGCACGGACCATATGCTCCTTGGCTTCACGGATGGTAAATTCCCCGAAATGGAAGATCGATGCCGCCAGCACCGCGGTCGCATGCCCTTGGCGGATGCCCTCGACCAAATGGTCCAGATTGCCGACGCCGCCGGAAGCGATCACAGGGACAGGGACGCTGTCAGCGATCGCCTGGGTAAGCGGAATGTCAAACCCCTGCCTGGTCCCATCGCGGTCCATCGAGGTCAGCAGGATCTCGCCGGCACCCAGCGAGACCACCTCCTGCGCGTATTCGATGGCGTCAGTGCCCGTGGAATTGCGCCCACCATGGGTGAAGATTTCCCACCGATCCGATCCACCGCCGCGTTTCACGCGCTTGGCGTCGATCGCCACTACGATGCATTGATCGCCAAATTTTTCGGCGGCTTCCTTGACGAATTCGCGGCGGCTTACGGCGGCGCTGTTGATCGATACCTTGTCGGCGCCAGACCGCAGCAGCGTCTTGATATCCTCGACGCTTCGTACGCCGCCACCAACGGTCAGCGGCATGAAGCAGGCTTCCGCCGTGCGCCGGACCACATCGAGCATGATGCCGCGATTTTCGTGGGTGGCGGTGATATCGAGGAAACATAGCTCATCAGCCCCAGCGGCATCGTAGGCAATCGCCGCTTCGACGGGATCACCCGCGTCGCGCAGGTCGATGAAGTTGACGCCCTTCACCACCCGACCGTCCTTGACGTCGAGACAGGGAATCACGCGCACCTTGAACATTCGGAAAACTCCCTAGGCAGCGGCGCGCGCGTTGCGTATCAGCGTCAGCGCGGCTGCGGGATCGAGCCGGCCATCATAAAGTGCACGTCCCACGATCGCTCCCGCCAGTTTGTTGGCGCGTGGCGCCAACAGGGCTTTCACGTCTTCGATCGAAGCAAAGCCGCCAGAGGCGATGACCGGAATCGATAGCTGTTCCGCCAACTCAATGGTCGCATCCAGGTTCAGTCCCTTCAGCAGGCCGTCGCGCGCAATGTCAGTAAAGATAATAGCCGCGACCCCGGCATCCTCGAACTGTTTCGCAATTTCGAGCGCGCTGATGTGCGATGTCTCCGCCCAGCCTTCGACCGCGACTTTGCCCTCGCGTGCATCCAAACCTACCGCAACGCGACCGGGAAAGGTTTTGGCCGCCCGCTTCACCAATTCCGGTTGACGTACCGCCGCCGTCCCGATGATCACGCGGGTGATGCCTTTTGCCAGCCAGGCTTCGACCGTTTGAAGGTCGCGAATGCCACCGCCGAGTTGGACCGGCATGCTGACGGACTTGAGCATTGCCTCGACGGCCATTGCATTGATCGGCTTGCCGGCAAAAGCGCCGTCGAGATCGACGACGTGCAGATACTCGAATCCTTGCGCTGCAAAGGCGCGCGCCTGTGCTGCGGGATCCAGATTGAAGACGGTCGCACGCGCCATATCGCCCTGTTCAAGGCGAACGCATTGGCCGTTCTTCAGGTCGATGGCGGGAAAGAGGATCACGGCTTCCACTTCAGGAAATTCGAAATCAAGGCCAACCCGAAGCGCTGGCTCTTCTCCGGATGAAATTGGGTGCCGAAGGCCGTGTCCTTGGCAACTATGGCCGTCACCGGACCGCCGTAGTCGGCGCGCGCCAGCACATCCGCCTCATTGCTTGCATTGAGGTGATAGGAGTGAACGAAATATGCGTGGCGTCCGTTCGGTCCGAGCGCCAGCTGCTCCAGCACCGGATGCTCACGGATCATATCGAGGGTATTCCAGCCCATGTGCGGGATTTTCAAATTGTCTTGGCGTGGTGAAATCTTCTCGACGTCACCCGCGACCCAGTTGAACCCGTCCGTGGTGACGTTTTCCTTGCCGCGCGTCGCCATCAGCTGCATGCCGACGCAAATACCGAAAAATGGCCGCGCTTTGTTGCGGACGGCCTCGGTCATCGCCTCGATCATTCCGTCCAAAGCGTCAAGGCCGGCGCGACAATCGGCGAACGCTCCAACACCGGGCAGCACGATTCGGTCGGCCCGATAGACGGTTTCGGGATCGCGGGTTACCACGATCTTCGCCGGACTTTGCATCGCTCGGGCGGCCCGCTCAAACGCTTTGGCCGCCGAGTGCAGGTTGCCCGAGCCGTAATCGACAATGGCAACGCTCACCGCGATGCTCCGGGCTCGGGAAACAGGCCGATGATGTCGGTGTGCGACGACGCTGGTGATTTCGAGAACGGCTGGCCAGGAATGTCCCGCGTCGGCGGCGGCGAGCCGCGGTCAATCGCTAACTGGTCGTTGCTGAGCGCGCGCCGTCTGGCAGTCCAGCGATCAAAGAAACGCCATTCCGCCGCCTCCTCGTCATCGGCCACCACGATATCGAGCTGACGCCATTTGCGGCGCGACAGAGTCCATCGCTCAAGGCTGGCC
>NZ_DATEPI010000126.1:0-5122 GCF_035273305.1 Bradyrhizobium sp.
CGGTCGGCCGCGCGACCGGTGGCGATGACATACGCGCCAGCCTCGCGCGCGAGTTGCGTCACCATCGAACCGACTGCGCCGGCCGCGCCGTGCGCGACTACGCTCTGGCCCGCCTGAAGACGGCCGTGCTGGAAGAGTCCCTGCCACGCGGTGAGCCCCGAGATTGGCAGACTCGCGCCCACCGTGAAGCCGACGTCACCCGGGAGCGGCGCGAGGTTACGCGCCTCGATGGCTAGATACTCGGCCAGAGTGCCGTCGCGATACCAGTCGGCGAGGCCGAACACTCGCTGTCCTACCGACAGTCCCGTCGTGCCGTAGCCGACAGCGGTGACCACTCCGGCCAGCTCGTGGCCGGGGATCGACGGTGTTCGGTCACGGTCGCCGCGATCGGTCCAGGTCGATGGCCATGCCAGTTCAGTCGGGACAAATCCCGACGCATGAACTTGAACGACCACGTCGTTTATCGCTGCGTGCGGCTCGGGCCGCTCCACCACCTGCATCCCGGCCGTTCCCGCAGCCTGGTCCGTCACGACGATTGCCTTCATGATAATACTCGATCATTTTTTGCCCAACGACAAAGCTTGGTGCACTCAGGAGGTATCTCGCACGCTAGCCCGAAGCTATGTTGATTGCTGACGTGCCTTCAAATGGAGAAACATGGGCAGCAGAACGACGGCAGCCGAAGACCAGGTTCGATCGACACTGCACGGACCGTGACTTCAGAACAGTTCGTAGCTGCAACACTAAGATAGATGCCTAGCGCTCAAATCAATTCAAGACGCCAGCCGCTCTCGATGGGACAAACGTTTTCGATCTCGGCAGCAGTGGTTATTTATTTGGTGACCTCGGGATAGCGAGGTGTTCACTACCGCTGAGCTGCTTCTGGCCTCACTGATCCCACTGGTCCCAATTCTTCCGTCCGCGGGTCCCGGAGCCGGCGAACAGCACGACGACTGAGACAGCGGCCTGAGGTCAGCGCGCTGCCGCCAATTTTTGCGCTTCGGAAACGGACGTGCTCGCCTGCGCGATCAGACGCTTTAATTCCGGAATGCACGAGCCGCAATTGGTTCCGACCTTGAGCCTTATGCCGAGCTCGGCAGTGGTGTGCGCCTCCGACGCAATCGCGTCGCAAATCGTGGTGCGGCCGACGCCAAAGCAGGCACAGACAACCGGGCCAGCGGTAGCAAGCCCGTGCATCGATTTGCCCGACAACAGCATTCTTCGCTCATCATGGCTAAGCGCACCCGCAGCGAACAGTTCTTTCACGACATTCCAGTCATTGGTATCGCGCGCGGGTCCCAGGAACAGGCATGTTTCGATCTGGTCTGCGGCAAAGCAAGCCGCTCGGTAAACGCCGCCACCAATATCGATGTATTCGGCAAAATCGGAGCCGGCGACCGGCCGCAACCACGATGCCCATTCCGCGGGCCCGGCGTTGTCTGCGAAGAGACAACCGTAGCCGGCACTAACGCTGACGCGCGCCCACCAGACACGATCGGGCAATTCCAGGGGCTCCCGGGACAACACGAAGCCACCCAAAGCGTATTCGTGGGGCGTGATTGATGCCGGCGTCGCCTTGTTCTCGGGCTGCCCGGAAAATGGATCCGTCAGCGGTGCAACAAGCGCACCTACCCGTGCAGCGGACGCGGTCGCGTCGCTCCAGTGAATTGGAGCGAACAGCATCCCGCGCTGCTGCCTTTCGCTGACCACGACCTTGAGAATGCATTGTCCATAGTCGGTGCAGACACGGGCAAAACCACCGTCGACCACGCCGTTGCTGGCGGCATCATCGGGGTGAATTTCGACGAACGGCTCCGGCAGATGCTGACCAAGCCGAGGGCTGGTGCCGCTGCGCGTCATGGTGTGCCATTGGTCGCGGATGCGGCCGGTATTCAGCCGCAGCGGCCGTCCCGCATGGGTTTCGGTTCGCAAGGCTGGTACTTCGGGCGCCACGAAGCGGGCCTTTTGGTCGTTTGAAAAGAAGCCGCCCTCGGCGAAAAAGCGTTGTTGCGGCTCGGTATCGCCCTGACGTATCGGCCACAGCACCGGCGCCAGCGTATCGAAGGCCTCGTTCGACAACGATTTCAACGCACCGATGTCGAAGTCACGGCCGCCGGCATTCTCGAACGCCGACAGAGCAGCATGTTCGCGAAATATCGCGGCCACAGAATCGAAGGCGAACGCCGCGCCGAAACCGAGACGCCTGGCAACCTCGCTGATAATCCACCAATCGGGCCTGCTTTCCCCGGCCGCCGGCAGGAACGAACGCTGCCGCGAAATGCGCCGCTCCGAATTGGTTACCGTTCCGGATTTCTCGCCCCATGCCTGAGCCGGCAGCAGCACATGCGCGCCCGCATTGACGGTGTCGTTGGAAAGGACGTTTTCGGAGACGACGAACAGTTCCAGTTTCTTCAGCGCGGCGCGCGCGGAATCCGCGTCCGGCAATGAAACCGCTGGATTGGTGCCCATCACCCACAAGGCCTTGATCTCACCGCGTGCGATCGCCTCGAACATCTGGACCGCCTTTAGTCCCTCATGCGTCGCGATGCGCGGCGCCTGCCAGAACCGGCGGACGCGATCGATCTCAAGCGGCGTGAAACCCATATGCGCGGCGAGCTGATTTGCGAGGCCGCCGACCTCTCGGCCTCCCATCGCGTTCGGTTGTCCTGTGAGCGAAAATGGCGACGCTCCTGGTTTGCCGATCCGGCCGGTGGCGAGGTGGCAATTCAGGATCGCGTTGACCTTGTCAGTGCCCTGCGCCGACTGGTTGACACCTTGCGAATACAGCGTGACGACGCGAGGCGTATTCGCAAACATTTGGAAAAACGCCGCCACCTCCTGTTCGGAGAGACCCGTCGCCGACGCGGTCGCGGCCGCACTGCCGGCGATGCTCTGCGCACGCGCGAGCGCGTCTTCGAAGCCGTTGGTATGGTTTTCAACATAGTCGCGATCGAGCGCGCGGCTCTCGGCAAGATGAGCGAGTAACCCGGAGAACAGCGCGGTGTCGGTGCCAGGCTTTACTCCCAGGAACAGGTCGGCATCGCCTGCGGTATCGGTCCGACGGGGATCGACCACCACGATGCGCGCCCCGCGTTGCTGCTTGTTGGCGAGCATGCGCTGAAACAGAACCGGATGACACCAGGCCGCATTCGAGCCGACCAGAATCAGAAGATCGGCCTTGTCCAGATCTTCATAGCAGCCGGGTACCGTATCGGCACCAAACGCTCGGCGATGGCCCGCTACCGACGAGGCCATGCACAATCGCGAATTGGTGTCGACGTTGGCGCTGCCGATGAATCCCTTCATCAGCTTGTTGGCGACGTAATAATCCTCGGTCAACAATTGACCGGAGAGATAAAACGCCACAGCACCAGGGCCATCGCGCGCAATAATGTGCTGAAGACGATCGGCTACATGATCGAGCGCGTCGGTCCATGCGATCCGCTCCATCGACCCCTTGCGGCGACGGATCATCGGATAGAGCAGACGGTTCTCATGGCCCAACGTTTCGCCAAGCGCCGAACCCTTCGAGCAGAGCCGTCCGAAATTGGCGGGATGTTCGGGATCCCCCGAGATCGCAGCCCCACCGCGACCGTCTGGCGTCGCCAGCACGCCGCAGCCGACGCCGCAATACGGACACGCGGTACGCGTCGCGCGCAGCGCCGGATCGATGTTCGTCATCGCAAAATTCGGCTCATGCCGCTTCTGCCGGCGTCGCGGTCGGACGGCCGAACATCATATGGTTCCGAATTCGCCCAACCGATGCCCTGTTGCGAATCAATTCGAGATACCAGAGTGCATCTGCGACATCGCCGACGAGCACGGACCCGATGAGCCGGCCATCGGATATCACGAGCTTCTTGTAGGTGCCACGTCCCTCATCACTCAGCACGATCTCTTCAGTTCCGTCGGACCCCATGAAATCGCCTGCGGAAAAAACGCTGACGCCGGAGACCTTGAGATTGGTCGCGACCACACTGCCAGCATAAGCGGCCGTCCGGCCGGCTAGATGCCGGGCAAGGGCCCGGGCCTGCTCGTAAGCCGGCTCCACCAGGCCATAACAGATGCCGCGATGCTCGGCGCATTCACCAAGTGCAAAAACATCCGGTGCACCGGTTTGCAGATGATCGTCGACGAGGACACCGCGATTGACGGGAATGCCGGCGTCCCGGGCCAGCGAAGTGTTCGGGCTGATACCGGCGGCGAAAATCACTGCATCGGCGTAGATCCGTCGCCCGTCCGTCAATTCCACACCCGCGACGCGGCTTTCGCCAAGGATGCGCGCGGTGCTGGCGTTCAGTAAAACTTCGATGCCCTTGGGCTCGACAAGCAATTTGAGCAATGCCGCCGCCCGCGCATCGAGCTGGCGCTCCATCAGCCGGTCCATCAAATGAATGAGGGTCACCGCCGCACCCGCCTTGGCTAATCCGTAAGCGGCTTCCAGTCCCAGCAATCCGCCGCCGACCACCACGACGCGCTTCTTCGCCACGCCGAGCGTCAGCAGGAGATCGGCATCCCGGCTGTCGCGAAAGGTATGCACGCCCGCGAGTTCGGCGCCCGGCACCTTCAGTCGCAGCGGTGTAGAGCCGGTGGCGAGCACAAGCCTGGAGAACTCGATGCTTTCTTCGTTTGCAATCTTGAGTTCGCGGCGGCCGAGGTCAATCTCGGTGACGGCGCATCCGTATTTCAACGTAACGCCGCGCTCGCGCCACCAGTCGGCGGGTCTGAGCTCGATCTCGTGGGAGGCGGTCTCGCCGGCGAGCACCGACGACAACAGCACGCGATTGTACGCAAGCCGCGGCTCGTTCCCAATGACAGCGATCGCGTAGCGGCCGAGCGCGACCTTTGCGAGTTCGTCGACCAGACGGGCCGCGGCCATTCCGTTGCCGACGATCACCAGCGGTTCGCTCATGGCTTCTCTTCTACTCGGCCGCGTGAGGGCTGCTGCATGCTTGCGATATCATGAGAGCAGCAATCAAATGCGCGCTTCGGCCAGGCTCGCCGCACCCGACTGAGCAGGGCTCTTGCGCAAATAGAACCACCAGGTCATCGCCAGGCAGCTCGCATAGAACGCAAGATAGATGACGAGCGCGAGTTGCGGTCCCCCGGTGATCGCGATCGA